>JAKLQB010000643.1 GCA_022013615.1 Desulfobacterales bacterium
AATGGAGTGTGAGGAAATTGGAGCGATGCTTGGTTCGATGCTTAACAACCCTGCGCCGTTTCTGATCAAAAGCCGGTGAACTTCTCCAAATACTGACATCAGACATCTGACTTCTGACCACTAATATTAGACGCAAGGAACAAATAGTAAATGCCTACTAATCACAAATTCTTTACCATAGAACAACTTAGCATCAGCTTTGGTGGACTGGTGGCCGTAGACAAAGTGAGCTTTAATGTGGAGCCCGGGTCCATTTTCTCAGTTATTGGACCCAATGGAGCCGGTAAGACAACTATTTTTAACTGCATCAGCGGACTTTATAGCCCTGACTCCGGGACAATTATTTTCAAGGGAGAGGATATCGTAGGCCTTAAGCCATACAGGATTGCCAAGATAGGGATCGCCAGGACGTTTCAGAACATTGAGCTTTTCTCCAGGATGACCACCATTGAGAATTTGATGCTTGGCCGCCACGTGCATATGAAAACAGGCGTCTGGAGCGGATCCACCTTTTTCAGGAGAGGTTCCAAGGCTGCTCAGGAAGAGATAAGACACCGGGAGCGGGTAGAGCAGATTATCGACCTCCTTGATCTCCAATCGGCCAGAAATAAATTCGTGGGAGGTCTCCCTTATGGTACCCAGAAATTGATTGAACTGGGAAGGGCCCTGGCACTGGAGCCTGACCTGCTTCTTCTTGATGAACCCTCTGCAGGCATGAACTCCGAAGAGAAGCAGGACCTGGTCTTCTGGATAAAGGATATTCAGGATGAGCTCGGGATCACGATCCTGCTGATCGAACACGATATGAAAATGGTTATGGACATATCGGACCGTGTCCTGGTTATCAATTTCGGGAAACCCATTACAGAAGGAAGGCCCGAGGAGGTTCAGAAACACCCCGAGGTCTTGAAGGCTTACTTGGGAGAGGGTGAAGCCATTGGGCGCGCTGCTTGAGATAAAGAATATAGAGACATTCTATGTGCTGATCTATGCCTTGCGGGGGGTATCCCTCACCGTGGATGAAGGGACCGTAACCGCTATACTTGGAAATAACGGGGCCGGCAAATCAACTATCTTAAAAACTGTGATGGGCCTCATAGATGATCAGCCGGACAAAGGTACCATCGAGTTCATGGGGAAGCGGATTGATGGCAAGGACACTGAAGTGATTGTTAGAATGGGCCTTTCATATGTGCCTGAAGGGAGAGAGGTCTTTGAAGAACTCAGTGTCAGGGAAAACCTTCTCATGGGAGCGTATATAAGAAAAGATCGGACAGCGATTAAAAAAGACTTCGGACAAATATACCAATATTTCCCTGTCCTTGAACAGAGAGAAGACCAGTGGGCCGGAACCCTTTCAGGGGGGGAACAGCAGATGTTAGCGATTGGCCGGGCATTAATGAACCGGCCGAAACTTCTTTTTTTAGATGAACCGTCCCTGGGCCTTTCTCCTCTTTTGGTTAGAGAGATCTTCAGCATCATTAAGACTATTAATGACGCGGGTGTAACCATTCTGTTGGTAGAGCAGAACGCCCGCATGGCCTTAAGTATTTCCGATGTTGGACTTATATTGGAGAATGGCCGGTTTGTAATGAAGGGAAAATCCAGCGAACTTATGGAAGACAAGGATGTAAGGGAGTTTTATATGGGGATTAAATCCGAAGAATCTGCAAAGGGGTACCAACGCTGGAAGAGAAAGAAGAGGTGGAGATAGGTCAGGGGTCGGAGGACAGAGGTCGGAGATCAGAGGACAGAGGTCGAAGATCAGGAGAATAAACCTAAAATGACCAATCAAACCGTACCGCGGCTTTTTAGACAGACTGCCAAAAAAAAAGGCGACCGGGTGGCCATGCGCAAAAAGGAGTATGGCCTCTGGCACGATATTACGTGGAACGACTATTACATGCAGGCCAAATATGTGGGCTCCGCCCTGATATCCATGGGACTTGGAAAGGGAGACAGTGTATCCATTATCGGGGATAATTGTCCGGAATGGGTGATTATAGATATGGGTATCCAATGTGCGGGCGGAGTCGCGGTTGGCGTTTACTCCACCAATGCCTGGCCTCAGGTGGAGTATGTGGTAGAAAATTCTGAATCCAAGTTTTTCTTTGTGGAAAACGAGGAGCAGCTTGATAAATGGCTCAACTTCAGGGATAAGGCGCCCCAGTTGAAAAAAGTCATTGTGTGGGATTTGGAGGGTCTCAGACACTTCAATGATCCCATGGTCATGACCTATGAGGAATTCCTGGATGCTGGCCGGGAGGTCGTTGAACGAGAGCCCGACCTTATTGAAAAACGGATGGATGATGTTGAATCAGATGATGTGTCCATGCTGATTTACACATCGGGTACGACCGGACCGCCCAAGGGAGCCATGTTGACTCACAGAAACATGACATGGATGGGGGAGGCCATAACCACGGATAACCCCATGTATGATACAGATGAGGTTATGTCATTTCTTCCTCTCTGCCACATATTTGAGCAGCTCTTTACTGTATTCGGTCAACTCACACACGGCTATACCGTAAACTTCATAGAGAACCTGGACACGGTAACAGACAATATGAGAGAAATATCCCCAACGGTTGGGTATGCAGTCCCCCGTATATGGGAAAAATATCTCTCCGCTGTTTATATCAGGATGTCGGACGCCACTTGGTTCAAAAAGCTTGTTTTTGGCCTTGCCCTAAAGATTGGGAAGCAGCGCGCAACCCTGAGGATGAATTTCAGGCAGGTACCCTTCTATATTAAGGGACTATATCAACTTGCCTATTTTGCGGTATTTCGGAAGCTTAAAGAAAGGCTTGGATTTGAGCGGATGAGGATGGCCTATTCAGGCGCTGCTCCCATATCGCCTGATGTGCTCCATTTTTTTCAGTCTATCGGCGTCAACCTCATGGAGGGCTACGGCCAGACAGAAGGCACAGGGGTTACTTGTGTTTCCAGGGCAGGAAAGGTAAAGTTCGGGACAGTGGGTCCACCCATTTCCGGAACAGAAGTAAAGATCGCTGAAGATGGTGAAATACTGGTAAGATCTCCCAGCATATTCAAAGGGTACTACAAAAACCCAGAGGCCACTGAGGAAACCCTGAAGGATGGCTGGCTCTATTCCGGTGACGTGGGAGAGCTTGATGAGGACGGATATCTGAAGATCACGGACCGGA
>JAKLQB010000644.1 GCA_022013615.1 Desulfobacterales bacterium
AGGTTATTGACATCGGGTTTTTCGGCAATTCTGTCTTCTGTCTACTGAATTCTGTATTCTTCCAATTGAGCTTTTTCGCTCAATTGGGGTATTACTTCCTACAGAAATCACCTTCTTTAATAGCGTAGCTTCAATAAGATTACAAGCATGAACCGCCCCCTCCTATGCCTCTTTTAAAGCCTTGATGTAGAATTTTTGAATGTTCTCTTTCACCATACGCCTGGCGGAAAACCTGTGTGCATTACTCTTTATGGATTCTTTCATTACCTTGACCCAATCGTGAGGGACGCCGTCATCTGAAACCTTGTAGTAAAGAGGAATGACATGTCTTTCAAGAATCTCGTACATAGCCTCTGCGTCTGTATGATCCCGATTGTCATTCCCGTCTTCTTTTCCGAAGGCCCACCCGTTTTTTCCGTTGAAGCCTTCTATCCACCAGCCATCCATGATACTCAGATGGGGAACCCCATTGAGCGCCGCCTTCATGCCACTGGTTCCGCTTGCCTCCATGGGCGGAAGCGGGTTGTTTAACCACACGTCCACACCATGGACCATATATTGCGCATATTGCTCCCCATAATCTTCCAGAAAAGCGATTCGCCCCCCCATTTCGGGATCCCGGGCCGCGTTAAATATTTTTTGAAGGATTCGTTTGCCGGGGTCATCCGCAGGGTGTGCCTTGCCCGCAAATATTATCTGTATGGGTCTCCATGGATCATTTAAGAGCTTTTTCAATCTTTCCATATCGGACAGGATAAGGTCTGCTCTCTTATATGTGGTGAAGCGCCGTGCAAATCCAAGGGTCAATATTGAAGGATCCAGCAGTGTCCCCCCGGCCAATGCGATAGAGGGGCTGGCCCGGTCTTTGGTCCAGCGTTGACGCGACCGTTCCCTAATAGCATCGATCAACTTGATTTTAAGCCAGTAGTGGGTCTTCCATAATTCATCATCAGTTATTTCTTCGATCAACTCCCATACAAATGGATTGTCATGGTCATTTAACCAATCCGGGCCGAGATATTTATTGAAAAGAAGCTCCATCTTTGGCTCGATCCACGTAGGGACATGCACGCCGTTTGTTACATAATCGATCGGGACCCTTTCTTCGGGAACGTCTGGCCAGAGATTTTTCCACATCTGACGGGCCAGTTCCCCATGCCTTTTGCTTACGCCATTACAATATCTTGACATCTTGAGGGCAAAGGCTGTCATATTAAAACCAGTATTTGGTTCTTTGGGGTGAATCCCCAATTGAAAGAAGCTGTCACGCTCCAAACCCATGGAAGGCCAGTAGGAACTAAAGTATTTTTCCATCAGCGGGAACGGGAAAACGTCGGTACCGGCCGGCACCGGGGTATGCGTCGTAAAAACAGAAGTGTTTTTAACCCTATGAGCCGCTTCTTCGAAACTCATTCCTTCTTGTTTGAGGTCCCTTATTCGTTCCAGGAGAGCGAAAGCAGCATGTCCTTCATTCAGATGAAGAACCGAATGTTTGATGCCGAGGGCATCGAGGACTTCTGACCCACCAATCCCAAGCACGATTTCCTGGCGCAGCCGGTGTTCGAGATCACCGGTATAAAGTCTCGCGGATATGCCCCGGTTCCAGGGATCGTTGATCTCAATATCAGTGTCTAACAGGTAAAGGGGAATCCGACCAACGTCCACCTTCCATACAGCCACATGGATCGGTGGCTCAATAAAAGGCACTTGTACAAGAACTTGTTTTCCATCTCTGTCGAGAACCCTGGAGATGGGCGCCGCATCTCTATCAAGATTTTGATCCACATTTTCTTGCCAGCCGTCATCGCGAATCCGCTGGAGGACATAACCTTCGGGATACATAAAGCCCACCGCTATTAGCGGCACTCCAAGGTCACTGCATTCTTTGATGTAGTCCCCTGCCAGAAAACCCAATCCGCCAGCATAAAAAGGCAAAGAATGGTGAAGACCGTATTCAGCAGAGAAATAGGCGATGGTGTATGTCTCTGAATCGCTAATATTCTCCAAAAAGGGAGATGTTTTGCGCTCAATATCTTTTTTGAATTGTAAAAGCACGTCATCATAGTGACGCAAATAATCAGGGTCACTGGCGGCCGATTCCAGGATTTCTTTGGGGAGCTCCTTTAACATTTTATCCGGATTATGCCTGCTGTCCTTCCAGGCTTGACGGTTCAGTTTTTTGAAAAGCATCCTGCCTGCCGGATGCCAGCTCCACCAGAGATTTTCAGCCAACTCCTCCAGTCCACTTAGACGTTCTGGGAGATTAGGAAACATAGATTCAGTAGCTCCAGTTCGTGTGATTCTTGATTCAGCAGACATTCGATAGACCGTTATTTAGTCCTTAGCCTCATGCAATTGCCTGGCTACGGCATCTGTAGCCTTGTTTATCGTTTCTTCATCGCCTAAGTAGTAATGGTTGATTGCCCGCAAGTTGTCATTTAATCCATAAACCAGGGGGATTCCGGTCGGAATATTGAGCTTCGGATTTTGCCAGTCTTGTCCCCTTAAATTACCTTTGAAGCATGATTCTGGCGTCTGCTACAACACACCTTCTCGAAGAACACATAACCGGGTTCAGATCGATAGACTCGAAGTATCCTTCGAGTTCCATAACCAGGCTGGAGAAAGCCATTAAGGTTCGTGTTAATTCCTTGATGCTAACCGGTTGAGATCCCCGATAGCCTTTGAGCAACTCGTGTGCTTTGAGTCCCTTCAGCATGGACTCGATATCGGCTTCTTTCAGCGGCGCCATCCTTAGTGTTGTATCCTTATAGATTTCGACGGCTGTTCCGCCCATGCCCAGAATTATCACCGGCCCGAACTGATAGTCCACTTTGGCGCCAACAATTAACTCGACTCCGGACACCACTTCCTCGATGAGCATACCGGCAAAGCCTTCGAAAGAACTAAAACGATGAAACGTTTCTTCCAGGTCCTTATCACTGTCAATTCCCATGACAACTCCACCAACATCAGATTTGTGTAGCGCCTTAGGTGAGACCAGTTTGGCCACAACGGGGTAACCGATTTTTCCGGCAAACTGAGTAGCTTCTTCTGAACTCTTGGCCCATAAAAACTTAGGAACATCAATTCCGGAGATGGATAAGAGGCGTTTGGCTTCGGGCTCCAAAACCCAGCCAAATTCCTTTGATGCCATAATGATGGCCTTGAACTCTTTTTGTAGCATGGCCGACACCTCCTCATGGCCTCAGCCATATGCACTGCTCCTTCAATGGAGGGGGATACCGGGACGCGATTGAATTCAAAGCCTTCAATGAGCATACGATATTTTTCTACGTGGGGGACATAGGCAACCAGCGGCTTGCCTGCCCTGCGCGATATCTGACTCAACCTTGCCCCAAGATCCGAAGTAATTCCCGGTAAGTAAGGCAGAAGCAAGACTATCATACAGTCAATCTCCGGTGTACTGCTTAGCCCACTTGTCGCCGCCACAAAATCGTCATCAACCGCACTACCCGTGAGATCAATGGGGTTAGCGATAGAAGCGATCGTCTGAATGCTTGAGGAGAGCTTTTCCCTGATTCCATTTTGCACCTGTTCTGAGAGTGTAGGAACAGAAAGACCATGGTTTGAACATACATCAACTGAAAGGGCCCCATGCCCGCCGCTTCCTGTAATGACGCCTATTTTGCCATCTATGGATATTTGATAGCAACTCAGGGATTCACAAAAGGAGATCAGTTCGGATTCATTCTTGGCCTCAACGATCCCGTACTGGGAAAGTACTTCAGAGAATACTTCATAGTCACCGGCGAGTGAAGCTGTATGGCTGGAGACGGCTCGACTTCCCCCGGCGCTCTTACCGGCCTTTAGGACTATGACCGGCTTGGGGCACTCACTTGCAGCCAGGACAAAATCCCTGCCTTCATTTTTCTCGAACCCTTCCACATAAAACGCAATGACCTTCGTATTGGGTTCCTTGATTAGGTATCTGAGCAAGTCCAATTCTCTGATCAGGGCCTTGTTTCCGATACTCACGGCCAAGGATAAACCAACGCCTTCACCCGCAAACTTGACCATCTGATCTACCAGGATACCTCCGCTCTGGCTGACCAGCGCAACATATCCAGGATCGGGTTGGACCATACGTTCACTGGGAAGGAAAAAAGTATCCACTTTAGATGGAGAATAGATACCTAAGCAGTTGGGCCCAATGAGGGGAAATCTTGCTTCTCGGGCTATGTCTGCCATGCGATCCTGTAAATCCTTGCGGCCGGTCTCAGCAAAGCCTCCGGAAATCACCGCCGCACCGCCCACCTGGGCTTTTATGCAGCCAGCCACAATATCCGGAACTTGTTCAGCGCGAACAGCGATCACTGCCAGATCCACTTTGTCAGGTATTTCCGAGACGTGCGTAAATACCCTTTCACCCTGTAGAACCCCGCCATGGGGATTTACAGCAAATACCTTAACCGGATACCTCAACTGATTTTTGTTGAAGACCACGTTGGCAGGATGGCGATCATTGTTCAACGACACGCCAATAATGGCCATGGTTTTTGGTTCAAACAATTTCCGGAAGTTCATCATGACATCCTTTCACTAAGAGAGCTTATATTGATGGATCAAAAGAGAATGAAGCCATCTGTTTAACGCTTTAACCTTCAATTTTTTGGACATCACAAATCAAAATCAAATCAGCGGATATTTTTTCTGCAATGACACAAGAGGGTGTACGCCTCATATTACGTTATAAACTCGGGAAAATGACGGTTAACGAAGAATGTCCAGAACTGCTCCCAGCGATTGCTTAAAATGAGAGATCGAAGTGTAAGAACAGCCTGGCCGCCATTAATGGTCCATCGCATGCCTGACTTCTTCATTCGGGCACCGATGAGATTTTTACAGGCGGCTTCAACGACACCACTTCCAATAGGGAGATTGTTCTGCTTCAATTCAAAGTAATTCATTCTCCTTCTGTTGCGCTGGAGGTACTTGAGCTCTGTTACAATTTCCGGGTTCTCTTTTGTTTTGCTCCGTCTGTATCGAACGGCCCGAATGACCTTGGAAGCGCCATTGGGATCTTCTTTTAAAATGGTCCGGTGTTTTTTATACCAGGCCTTTGCATCTGATGAATCTTTGAAAAACAGTTCTGACAGCTTTGAGAGATGCTCACAGACGTGGAAGAAATCAATTACATGAATCGCATCGGGGTATTTTTTACGAAAAAATAGCCATAAATCACGGGCGCCGTCCGCTATACATACAGTGTATTTAAATTTGTGTTTCTTGGTTATGGCTTCCACTTCTTTTTCAAGAAGGCGTTTGGCCTGGGTTTTTCCTTTCTCAGGCATACGACCGATATACACAGTATCCAATCTTTTGCCTTCAGCATCGTATGTGCTTACCGTGGCTGCTGTGGCGTGTTTCCACCCCTCCTCTCTGATCAGAACGGATGTGGAGTCCATGCTCATGGCCAAGGTCACGGCCTTTTTAGAAACCGCTTGCTTAGATTGAATCGTATGAAGAAACCCACTTGTTTCCAGGAAATCGCCAACATATTCGAGGACCCTTTTGGCGGTACCTTCTGAGGGTTTCATAAGTGTCCATTTCTTACAATGTTTAACAAATTCTCCAAGGGTCATAGAGGCCAAGCTGTAACAAATGTACTCAGCAGCAGCAAAGCTTACATAGTCATTTATGAACTTGAGCTTTACTTCAAGGGGGCAGATACTGCGTTTTGCCTTGTTACTCTGGTAAATCCCTCGTTTGAGGGAAATTTCACCTAACAGGGTCAAATACCGGCCCAGCGCAACGAACTTACGATAGTGTTTTTGGCCGTCATGGATAATGGCTTTAGCTCGCTCGTCGTTTTTCAAAAACAACTCACTCAACCCAGACGCTCCGGATTTGCCGAGAGCTTCAATGAATTGCTTTTCAACATATTGAATTCGCGCACCGTCAAATGGGTACTTGGCAATGGAACTGAGTTGTTCCACTACGCCAGCGCGAACAGCCGAAATTATTGCAGATGAGACGCCCTTTGTTTCCATATGTGACAAACTATAGTATATTTGTCACATAAAGTCAACTTAAAAATACTAATAACCCTATTTTACAAGCAATTCAGCACGTAATATGAGGCGTACACCC
>JAKLQB010000645.1 GCA_022013615.1 Desulfobacterales bacterium
AAAACGTTCCAGGTCATCGAGGGTGGGAAAGCCCACAATTTTGCGTGGCGGATAGTTTCCCAGATCCCAAAAATAGGTTTCCAACCCGTTTGTATAGAAACAGAAAGGCACTTCCCCGCCTTTGTCTTTACGGATGTTGTAGCAATACTGTTTCGCCTGCTCGCGGCCCAGAGCGGCATCTTTGCTGGTCTTTTTGGCCTCCACAACCGCAAGCGGTTTGCGATCGCGCCCCAATAGGACATAGTCACTGAACTGATGCCCTCCGTATGGGGTGTGGGGCTCCGCAACTTTAAATGGATCTACCAAAATATCAAACTCTTGTACCACCTGACCCGGATCATTAACGTTCCAGCCCGCCTTTACCAGCGCGGCGTCAATAAGCTCTTTGCGTGTTTGCTGTTCTGTTTTCATGACCGCTCAGCTTGCTGCTTTTCTTCTCGTTTCGCTGTACGACCCGATTTGATCAGCTGATCAGGCATAGTTAGCGCGCATTTATGGCACGTACTTCAGATAATAAGTTATCTATTTTGTGGTTATTTTTAATGACCAACTCGCGTCCCCTCACCACAGAAAGACTGACCGCAGGTTGTGACAGCCCCAATCTTTTACTCAACGACGCCTGTGATACTCCCAGCGGGGACCGGGACGCTGTTGACTATCGTTACAAACTCCTGGAAAATGGTACAATCCTATTCTCTCCTGTCAAGATGTCCAAATTCAAGTCGTGGCCACTTGGGGACGTTTTTGATTTCGTTGCTTATTCGATTATCCAGCAACTTCCGCTCATTCAAAGGTTACAAACTTCCTTTCACCCGGGGCACATGACTTTGAAATGCTTTTGGTTAGTTATCTTCAAATCCTTTATGGTAAAAATGTAATACATGTAAATAATGCCGATGATAAGATCGATAATTCCGAACAGGAGCAGGATCTGGGCGGCACTGCTTAATAAAACATAATTGAGGAAAAAGAAAAAACAAAGGTCCTTGTCAAACCTTCCCAGAAGACAAACCACGCTCGTTTCTCTATGTCCAGCGACGCAATGATCAGAATATTAAACATTATAACATGAAAAAGGGGTCAGCCCTACTCTTGACTCTTGTTGTATTATGACTTTCGAGTTCTGAGTTTCGGGGTTACAGAAAGAGCACCCGATATGCTGCCCTCTTTTCTTTCTTCCATTTCGGGCAAAATGCCGGCTTTCCCTGCATAACCAGTTTCATACATGCATCGCATTTCGGACTACATTTGAGGATAGACTTATCTTGTCCTTTACGGGCTTTGACAGGCCATTCGGGGTCTACCCACAGCATTCGCGCCAACCCGATCAGATCTGCCTTTTTCTCTTTCAATATGGCTTCCGCCTTTGCAGGCGTTGAAATTCGACCAGCTGCAATAACAGGAATCTCGACTTCTTTTTAATCGCATTGGCCAATGAAACCATGTAGCCGGGTTTACGGGACTTCCTGATAATATCCGGGAGAAAAAAAGCTTCATACGTTCCACCCATGACCGATATATAGGCCACACCGTTTTCCTCCAGGGCCTTCGCTAACGCCTTGGCCTCATTGAGATGAAGCCCGTCAGGCAACCATTCATCGGCCAGAAAACGATATCCTACCGGAAAATCCCCTACCAGGTCTTTTACGCGTTTTACCACCTCAAGGGGAAACCTGATTCGGTTCTCTATCGTGCCTCCATATCCATCCTCCCGCCTGTTGGTTCTTGGGGATACAAACTGAGAAAGGAGGTACCCTGTTCCGCCATGAAGCTCCACCAGATCGAATCCTGCCTTTTGAACCCTCAAGGATGCCTTTGCATACTGTTTCTGGATGTTTGTGATCTCTTTTTTTGTGAGTGCACTCGGTGTCTTTCCAAAAGCCGGTACTGCTGATGGTGCCGCGGGTTCATCATCATAAGCAAAACGCCCTGCGTGGTTGATCTGGAGGCCTGCTAACGTCTTTTGATCCTTTATGGTCATGGCAAGACTTTCCAGACCATTGATATAGCGATCGTGATCACAACGAAGTGTCCTTGGCGATCCACTTCCTTTGGGGGTTATACTTGCATTTTCAACAACGATTAATGCGGCCCCGCTTTGTGCCATGAGTTTGTAATGATAAAGCATCAAGGGAGAGACTTTTCCTCCAAGTTCAGCATAACCTAAGTACAGAGGGGCCATTGTTATACGATTCTTAAGCTTAAGCCTGTGTATTTATAAGGGATTAAAAAGGTTTGGATAGACGGGTTTTTTCATATTTACTCTCCTTTTCTCCGGCCTAAGTGAAACCAAAATGCTTCTTGAAGAGTTCTTCGGATAACCTCTCCCCTTCCTCTGTCAGAGTCACTGACTTTGCCTTGGTTTTGGGGTTTCCAATATAACCCTTGTCATGCAGGCGGTCCATTGCATCCCAATCCATACCTTTCCAAACCCTGGTTCCCTGATCATGAGTCGTCAGGTACAGCAGTGCAAGAACCATTTCATCAACCTTGTCCTTGTCGTATTCCATTGGTCAGCCCCTCAATCTGTTTTCATTCCCGAATTTCAGTTCCAAGACAACGTATTCTTTGACAGGCGGCCAATTCAACTTGCCAAACAGAAATTAGCTTTTGTTCAGGTATTCTGCATCTTTTTCT
>JAKLQB010000646.1 GCA_022013615.1 Desulfobacterales bacterium
CGTGGGTATGACACGTGCCCGGTCCCGGCTCATCCTATCTCATGTAAAGCGCCGGACCCTCAATGGCCGTGTTCTTACCATGGATCCTTCGCCATTCCTCGATGACATACCAAAAGACATATTGATCCCCTTAGAGAGGCGAGGATGGAAACCAAGAAAAAAGCCCCACAGACAATTGAAGCTTTTCTGATAACAAGGGTTTTCAGTATCCTTCACCCGGCCGTTCATCCCGACATTGTATCACAGCAATTCCAATTTCAACCCGGAATAAGGAATATAGAAAGTAATCCAGAGTCAAAATTATAATTGCTGCCTCATCACTCCCGTTGACACTGCAAAACTGATTTAATAATATATTATTGCTTTAAACCAGTATCGAGTACCGGATACCAAATACCCCCTCAATTGAGGGAGGAGCTTGTCATGGACTCTTCTATAAGTATCGAGGCCTTTTACCGTATCTTTCGGGATATCAGCACATCAGTACATTCAAGCACCGATGTGAAGGAGGTATTGGACCTTGTGGTGAAGAAGTGCACCGAAGTTGTCAATGCCAAAGGTGCCCTACTACGGATCCTGAACCTTGAGACGCACGAATTGGAGTTGAATGCTGCATATGGCTTAAGCGAGAGGTACCTATCAAAAGGGCACGTCTCCAGGGAAAAGGTCATCACGGATCTTTACAGGCTGAATAGAGTCATCATCATAGAAGACATCCTGACAGATCCCCGTGTTCAGTACCCGCAGGAGGCACGGGAGGAAGGGATCCAGACAATGCTGGATCTGCCTCTCTCACTGGGCAACCATATTGTGGGGATCATCCGAATCTTTTTTGGCGAACATAGGGATTTTTCCGACGAGGAATTGAAGTTCCTGGTCTCCATCGCCGAGCAATCTTCCTGCGCCATCGATAAGGCCCGGTTGATCGAGAAACATAAATCCCAGTATGACCAGTTGGCCTTGCAGACGGAGAAACTCTCGGCCCTGGGCCGAATGGCCGCAGGGATCGCCCACGAGATCAACAACCCTCTTGGTCGAATCCTGCTTTACAGCACAAACCTGTTGAAAAAAGTTCCCAAGGAAGGACCGCTCAAGGAAGGCCTGGAGATTATCATCCAGGAGACCATGCGGTGTAAAATCATCATTCAGGATTTGTTGGAATTCTCGCGGGAAAAGGAGCCTAAAAAGACCTTTGCCAATATCAATAATATAATAGAAAAGACCCTGAGCATGCTGGAAAACGAGTTTCGCCTACATCACATCCGCGTGGAGAAGCTTTTATCCAGCGAAATGCCAGATATTTTTGTAGATGTAAATCAGATGCACCAGGTTTTTGTTAACCTTTTGCTTAATGCTGTGGAAGCCATCCAGGACAATAGCGTAATCACCATCCGGAGCCGTTTGGACCCTGGCCAAAATTGTGTGATAGTGGAGATTACAGATACGGGAAGTGGCATCCCTTCAGAAAATATGTTAAAAGTTTTTGAGCCCTTTTTCTCCACCAAGGCCAAGGGTACTGGCCTTGGTCTGGCCGTTAGTTACAGAATCATCCGGAACCACCAGGGGGATATCCAAGTCTCCAGCCAGCCGGGGAAGGGGACCCGCTTTACCATTAAGATCCCTCTTGGCTAGAACCCTTTTTCTATAGAAACGGAAGGCCACCAACATGGAGCCTGTTAATATTCTGATCATTGATGATGAACGCGTCATTTGCGAGGGGTGCAACCTGGCCCTTTCGGACAAGGGCCATTCTGTGGACATCTTTATGACTGGCAGGGCAGGGCTCGAGGCGATGCTCAAGGGGACACATGATTTAACCCTGTTGGATATGAAGCTTCCCGATATGGACGGGATGGACATCCTGCGGACAGTCCGAAAAGAAAAACCTGGCATGTACATTATTGTTATGACGGGGTATTCCTCAGTGCAAAACGCGGTAGAGGCCATGAAGTTGGGGGCATTCGATTACCTCG
Organism: Desulfobacterales bacterium; assembly: GCA_022013615.1. The sequence continues at coordinate 1,974 of JAKLQB010000646.1, forward strand.
CCAAGCCTTTCTCCGACGATGAACTCGTGTTTGCCGTGGAGAGGGCCATCGAGAAAAAGCGCCTTGTTGATGAAAACCTCTCCCTCCGAAAGGAACTCCTCGGTCGGTTTGGCTTCAACAACATTATAGGTGAAAACCCAAAGATCCTTGAGATATTCGACCAAATTAAGAAGGTTGCCCCCACAGATAGCACGGTACTCCTCTATGGAGAGAGTGGAACAGGAAAGGAACTTTTTGCCAGATCTATTCATGCACACAGCCGTAGGGCTACCAGGCAATTTGTGGCCATGGACTGTAGCACCCTTTCTCCAGGTCTCCTGGAAAGCGAACTGTTCGGACACGTAAAGGGAGCCTTCACAGGCGCTGTTCAAGACAAAGCAGGTATCTTCGAGGTAGCCCACGGTGCAACACTTTTTTTGGACGATGTGGCGAATTTGAGTTTTGAGATACAGGGTAAACTTTTGCGGGTACTGGAAGCGCATGAATACAAACCGGTTGGTGCAAGCAACATAAAGAAGACGAATGCCCGAATCATTGCAGCCACCAACAAGGATTTAAAGGCCATGGTGGATGAAGGAAGCTTCAGGGAAGACCTCTTTTACCGATTGAATGTATTTCCCATCTTTCTCCCTCCCCTGCGTGAGAGGAAGGACGACATTCCTAAAGCCGCCTATCATTTCCTGAGGCTGTTCTGCCGGAAGACTGGGAAAAAGATAGAGGGGTTTTCCGACGACGCCCTGGAAATCCTCATGAACTACGAATGGCCAGGCAACGTCAGGCAGCTCAAAAACGTAATTGAACGGCTGGTGATCATGGCAGACCGCGGTGTTCTCGACCCCCTCTATCTGTTGGATCACCTGCAAATAAAACCATCCTGGCGAGGGGATTCGATCCCGGAGACCATAGAGGAACTCAAGGTCATCAAGCGCCATCTCCTGAAAGATCGTTTTGGGCACATAGAAAAGGCCTTCCTCACAAAGGCCCTCAAGGCATGTAACGGTAACATCACCCATGCTGCCGAGAAGGTTGGAATGCAGAGACCCAACTTCTCTGCCCTGATTAAAAAGCACCACCTCTCGGCCAAAGACGCAAATGACGGAGGTTAGATCAGCTTCGCTATACAAAGAAAGTAAGCAGTATGCAGTAAGCGCCATGCAAACTTCCCCATCCTTACTGCCTACTGCTTACTCCTTACTGCTTACTATTGGTACGATGGGAAGCGGAAGTTGAAGGTACTGTTTAAGGGTCTTAACCGCGGTATAGGGCGTATGCTGAGTCATACGGTCCTAACCCCTTTAAATAATATTCAAAATCAACCCTAAGCGCTTTTTGAATGTATAGTGCTTTATACGGTTCGGCCTCGCCAGGACTTTATCAGGTCTTCTCTCCTTAGCTCTAACCACCTAATAAAATTCAGGAATATTTCTATGTGTCCCTCGATTCACTGCCTCTTTTTTTTGGCACTGAACTTGCTCATAATTATCATCAAAACAAAAAAAGGCATTGTCTAGGCTTTCAAACCAAAAAAGCCTTTCAAAGTAATTTAGCCTTTAAAAAGCCAAGGAGGGATAATCATGAATACAATACAAGAAGCCATTGGGATTGAGACCCAGATACCGCCCCAGATCCTTGTAATGGAGGATGAACTCAGCATGGCAAAGGGGCTTGAAATGGTCCTGACAGAAGAAGGGTATACCGTTGATTTGGCAATGACGGGACAGAGTGCCCTGGATAAATTTAGCCAAAAGCCCTTCGACCTTTTGGTGGCCGACCTCCGGTTGCCGGACATGGACGGCATGGAAGTGATCAAAGAG
>JAKLQB010000647.1 GCA_022013615.1 Desulfobacterales bacterium
CCGTTTAGCAGCATCAAGGAACATTATGGCATCCTGCTGAGGAATTCGTTCTGTGATGATAATAACCAGTGGGATGCCATTCCCAATAGCCTCCATGACTGCATCGTAAGCAAACGCTGGCGGCACATAGACGACAGAAGTATTAATCTCATGGTTCTGGCAAGCTCGTTTCAATGTGTCATAGACGGGCACGCCTTCGATATTTTGGCCCTCTTTTCCCGGAGTGACGCCTGCCAAAATTTTTGTTCCATATGCCAACGCGTGTTTTGTAACCATTGAAGCTTCTCTACCCGTTATCCCTTGAATAGCGATTTTCGAATTTTTGTTCACGAGTATCGCCATCTCAACTCCCCTCCTCCGGATAAGCGTCTTTCATCTTCTCCACTATTATTCGAGCTGTATCTTCCATCGTAATATCATCGCCGTGATAATCGAGGCCCACTTCCTCACACAATCTCCTGGCCTCGGCATCATGTACACCCGCAAGCCTAACCACTGCCGGGAATTTTTGAGGATCGATTTTCATATCATGAAACGCCCCTATTATCCCCTTTGCTACGATGTCTGTTTGCGTATTATTTGTTATGTTCAAATTCATATAGAAACCTCTAACACCGGGTTTCGATAGAACGCCTTTCACCAATCCTCTGACCTTTGCTTCAGGCGGGTTTCCTCCGAATTCAGTATAATTCGCCGGCCTTCCGCCAAGTCGTAGCAAGGCATCATAGGATAGAAGGCTCCCGCCTCCTCCACCGCAGAAAAATCCAATATCCCCGCCTTGCATTTCAGTATAGCGGGCGGTTCCGCGATATGCCTCTATCTTATCAACCTCGATCATCTCTTTTTCTAAAGTTGTAAGAGGTCTCCATGCTCTGTCACCCCCTGCTTCCACCTTGTCAGTGAAATAGGGCTGTCTGTATAATGCATCGTCATCAACGCCCATTAGAATAGCCGCGGCGACAACCTCTCCATTGGATGTTATCACCAACGGGTTGATTTCTATAATTGTACAGTCATATTTTACAAATACACTATAAATCTTCTTAAGAATCCCAGTTGCTTTCTGTAGATCGTTTCCTCTCAATCCCAGATCCGACCATATCTCTTTGGCTTCATAAGAATGAAATCCCTCTAACATACGCACAGGATACTTGATTATTTTATCCGGCTGAGATTTGGCGATATCCTCAATATCCACTCCCCCGGCGGTGCTGGCGATAACAACAGGACTCCTTTCGGCTGAATCGTAACTGATAGACACATACAATTCTTGTGTTATATCCAGTTTTTTTTCTACCAGAACCCGCTCCACTGGAAAATTCCGTACAGCCATGGAGAGTATCTGTTCCGCAACCCTTCCCGCTTCTTTGGGGTCCTCTGCAAATTTGACCGCGCCTGCCTTTCCGCGCTTCCCGACCGTCACCAGCGCCTTTATGACCACAGGGCACCCAATCTCCTCAGCTGCCCTACACGCCTCTTCGGAATTTCTTGCCACAGAGAACTCAGGTATGGGGATCTTATTGTCTTTTAGCAACTGCTTTCCAACACTCTCCAAAACCCTTGCCATTGTCGGTTCCTTCCCCTTTTCCTAAAATGTCGATTCCTCTTTTGTTTCCTACTGGACATTTTTTTTCTTCATCAGCAAAATTCTCTCATCATTGCACCAAAAACCGCTTTTGAAATCTGTGTTCATTGCCTAGTTTTTCATCTTCATCTTAAGAAACTTTTCAAGTCTTACAGCTTCTTTTAGGACATCCTTTTTGTCTAGTGAGACACATTCGCCCTTTTCAGCGACAATCTTTCCCTCGATAATCACTGTATCTACAACTTTACTCGAAGCACTATACACAAGATTTGAAGCAATAGAATAACAGGGAATCATGCCTAGACTATTTCGGCTAACAAGCAATATATCCGCCCTTTTGCCTGGCTCGACAGACCCAGTAATATGGTCAATTCCTAGTGCCTCAGCCCCCTTGACAGTGGCTAATTCTAATACTTCTGGTGCTCCCATAACATTTGCACGAAGATTGTGGACTTTATGTAGTAGGGCAGCCGCCTTCATAGCCTCAAACATATCCTGAGCATTGTTGCTACCTGCTCCGTCCGTTCCGATACCCACTCTAATACCCATTTCAAGAAATTCTGGCACAGGAGCAACCCCATCAGCTAGATATTGATTGCTCACAGGGTTGTGTGAAACAGCAGTCTGCGATTCTGCCATCATCCTCTTCTCTTCATCATTTAGCCATACGCAATGCGCTAGCACGACATCAGGACCTAACACTCCGAGGTGGTTGAGGTATTCAATGCTCCTAAAGCCAACCTCTTTCTTCAGCCATTCTGGCCTAGACCGTGAGGAGGCTGCATGCATATGGAACCCCGTCCCAGCTTCACGTGATAGCTTTCTTAGTCTAAGAATCATCTCCCGGCTCGCCTGAACCTCATTCATAGCTTCCGTACGGACGATTACCCTATTCCCTTTCCCATTCCATTTTTGAATGAAACGCTCAGTAGCCTTGGCGGCAACTTCTGGTGGTTCACGAAAAGGCTCTGGAACGCTGGGCAAGTCAAATGAGGCCCGACCCAGGATCGCTCTCATCCCTGAGTTAAGACATGCCTGTGCAATACCATCGTGTGCGTTTGTGTCAGCATGCAGATAATGACTATCCACGACTGTCGTCGTCCCTGACTCGATCATTTCAAGGCATGCTAGGCTTGCAGCCACTTCACAAGCTGACTGACCAAAATAAGGGGCTACTGGCCAAATGGCGCTATTTGCCCAATCTGAAATATCCAAGCCATCGCCTAAACCCCTGCACATCGTTTGAAACAAATGGTTGTGGGCATTTACTAATCCAGGAAGAACGACCATTTCGGAGGCATCGATTTTATGTTTCGGATTATACTTCTGATCCATTTGCCCTGTAGGCCCCAGATCCAATACCTCCCCGCCGTCAATAGCTATCGACGCGTTATCCAACTCCTGCCGCTCTTTATTCATAGTAATAATCCAAGCGTTGCTAATAAGGATCTCTATAGGTCTCTTAGCATTTTCCACTTTTTCCATTTTCATTTTCTTGGTCTTCTCCGATGAATTACGTCCTTCTAAGGGTTACAACCCTTTTAAAGGAAAAGTGCCCTTTTTTCTACCACTTCAGAATTTACACAATAAATTGTACACTACCAATTAATCAACGTTGCTTTATCTACCATTACCACGGCTAGTCTTCAGATAAGCATTTTTTACAACATCCATCTCCATAAGATCACCACAAGTACCCTCAGCAATTATCCGACCTTTTTGCAATATGTATCCATTATCTGCGATGGAGAGTGCCTTAGTAGCATGTTGCTCGATTAAAAGTACTGTTGTCCCCTGCTTCTTATTAATACGAGCAATAGTCTGGAAGAATTCATCAACCAGCTTTGGGGAAAGGCCCAAGGAGGGTTCATCCAGCAAAAGGATTTTGGGATTGCTCATTATTCCGCGCCCTATCGCTACCATACCCTGCTCTCCGCCACTTAGTGTTCCAGCAGCTTGACCCATTCGGTCTCGGATTGCCGGGAACAAGAAAAAAACACCCTCCAGTCTTTTTCTGAGTTCTACCTTGTCATTTACAGACGCAGCTCCTATCATGAGGTTTTCATGCACAGTCATTTTGGGAAATAACCTTCTTCCCTCAGGAACAACGGATATCCCCCGTTCTACGATCTGATCGGTCTTGAGCCCACGGATAGATCTATCCTCGAATAATATGTCACCGCCGATCGGTTTCACTAAGCCTAGAATTGTTTTAACTGTAGTTGTTTTACCCGCGCCATTACTTCCCAAGAGACAGACTACCTTACCCTTCTCAATCCTTAAGCTGAGTTCTCTCAGCATGGGCACACGATCGTATTCTGTACTGACCTTATCAAGCCTCAGCATCTGCATCCCTCTTTCCTAAGTATGCCTCCAGAACCTCTGGAGTTTGGGATATTTCGGCAAAGGATCCCTGTGCAATTTCTTTCCCGTAATTTAAAACGACGACCCGTTTTGCGATATTTTCGATGACCGTCATATCGTGTTCGATAATAACAATTCCAATTTCCTTTTTTCTTTCCTGTATTTTGCCTATGTCCTCCATAAGAGCAAAGGTCTCTTCTGTGTCCATCCCTGCAGAGGGTTCGTCAAGCAAGAGTAAAACAGGATCCGATGCCAGAGCCCGGCATATCTCAAGTCTTCGTCTGTGGGCTAGG
>JAKLQB010000648.1 GCA_022013615.1 Desulfobacterales bacterium
ACACTATTTATACAATTAGAAGTCGAAATTTTTAAGTATTTCAGTTTTAAGCTATAAGAAAAACGAACTGATAGTGGGTTTGAACCCCGGCAAGCTAACCTCAAAAATCTTCACTGGCCAAAAAGTGAAATCCATCATCATTTACGATTGACTATATAGATCCCGAGACTCACAATAATCAATGCCACAACGAGCTTGACGGTTAACTGCTCATTGAGAAAAACAATTCCGGCAATGGTAGCAAAGAGCGGGGTCAGAAACGTAAAAGGGGAGAGCAGGCTTGCCGGGTACGCATGAACCAAAAAGAACCAGAGCAGATAACTGACAAATGCGATGATGACGCCTTGAAACGCCACGGAAAGCAGTATAAGTATATTTATGTGATGGACAGGTGTTTCCCGAAGAAGGGCGCTCACAATGAAGAAGACAGGAATGTCCGACGAGATGTAAAGGAGACCGTGGCCGCTACAGTTTCCAGAATTAACCGGTGCCCGTACTGCGTTGATGCCCATACCATCATGCTCGATGCGACCTCGGCACATAACTCTGCTTACGCCATTATTCATCAGCGCGATGATCAGATTCGGGACCCGGCAGTGCGCTCAATCGTTGAATGGGCCGCACGGAAAATCGGAACATGGCTACATGTTTCTTAAGATATTGTTATTTGTTTAAACTTAGAATTCAAACTAAATTGAAGGCATGCAGTCGGTAAAACCATTAAGGAGGTCAGGTTGTGACGAATAAGATCAGCAAGAAAAAGATACTCATCGTTCAGGGTAATCCGGATAAAAACAGCTTTTGTGATGCGCTGGCAGAGGCTTATAAAAAAGTCGCTTTTGACGCAAATGCCGAGGTTAAAGAAATTAATATCAGAGAGATAGAGTTTAATCCAAACCTGGCATTTGGATATAAGAAAAGGGTTGAACTTGAACAGGGACTAATCGAATCGCAGCATTTAATCAAATGGGCCGATCACCTGGTATTTGTATACCCGACCTGGTGGGGCACCATGCCGGCGCTTTTAAAGGGGTTTATCGACAGAGTGTTTCTGCCCGGTTTCGGATTTCAATATCGAGATGACTCCGTATGGTGGGATAAGCTGTTGAAAGGAAAGTCCGCGCGGCTCATTGTCACCATGGATACCCCGCCATGGTATTTTCGGTTGATCTACGGGCAACCGGGTCATAAGGCCATGAAAAAATCAACTCTGGGTTTCTGCGGCATCAAACCGGTCAGAATCAGCTCCATCGGACCGGTAAAACATTCCAAAAAGAGTAAAAGAATAAGCTGGTTGACCCAGGTACAAAAACTTGGTGAAAAAATTGCGTAGACGGTATGGAAGGCGCTAAAAATATTTACCTGGAGAAGAATTTTCCAGGCAAAAAACCAAACGAAGGAATTTATGTCCATGCTTTTTGAGAATACAAATATCAAAACGTTGGAACTAAAAAACAGGCTGGTACGTTCAGCAACTCATGAAGGGATGTCTGACGAAAACGGCTTTCCTACCCGGGATCTTTTTAAATTATATGAACGCTTGGCCAAAGGAGGCATAGGGCTGATCACAACCGGCTTTGCTTTTGTCTGTCGCGACGGCAAATCTCCCTTTATAGGGATGCAGGGGATTGACAGCGATGACGGATCAGGATATCGAGAGAATTATCGAGGCCTTTGCTCGGCAGAGCGCCAGGGCAATCAAAGCAAAGATAGAGATCCCGGTTTTCCTTGTGGGGGGGATTACAGATCGCGCCACAATGGAGAAGATTGTCAACGGTGGCGATGCCGATTACATCTCCCTGAGCCATGCCCTTATTACAGATCCCAAATTCCCCGAAAAGATTAGGGAGGGAAGCCCGAAGCCCTCAGGTTGTGTCCATTGTAATCTGTGCGCCGCTTATTTAGTTTCCGAGCCGTTACGCTGCTACCGCGGGAAGATGATTAGAAGGTGAATTCCATACACCGGTTCTTCATGGAGATAAGACCTGTAAGTATGGATAAAACAGTAAAACAGTTCAGCAGACTTTTATTTTTTTGTGGCACTTTTAATATTATGAAAGGAATGCGTAAAGTGCCGCGCCTAATCGCTATTCCGTATACGGGCAATGGCCGCAGAGGAGTGTAAATACTGTCCGGAATCTGATAGATATGCTCGGTCGCTTGGTTACAAACGGGCTAACGCAGATGGCAAGAAAGGAGTATGATATGAGTCGCGAGGTAGAATGTACGGATACCTCTCATTCCATTACCCGAAGAGAATCCATCAAGAAGCTTTTTCGTCTGTCCGGTTCCTTTGCCTTGACCGGAGCGATAACCGGATTTGCGCGGATGCCACTTCCAGCCTGGGCCGACTCCCAAAAGAAAGCATTCATGGTGGAAGGTATTGGTCAGAAGGAAGGATACTCCGTGAAGGAGTTGACCAGAAAGGTCTTCGAGTCAGCAGGAGGAATGAAACGATTCGTCTCAAAGGGCGACGTTGTGGTCATTAAACCGAATATCTCCTGGGCCAGACCTGTTCAACTGGCAGCCACAACGAATCCGGAAGTCCTTGAAGGAGTAGTGGAGCTATGTCAAGAGGCCGGTGCAAAGAAGGTGCGAATCGCCGACAATACCATTAATGACGCCAGACGATGTTTTTCCCTTTCAGGCGCGCGGATGGTGGCGGAAAATACCGGAGCCGACTTGATTTTCCCCAGGTCTTCACTCATGCGGGAGATGAAGATACATGGACACCGCCTGGATGTCTGGCCCGTTTTCGTACCATTGGTAGAGGCCGATAAGCTTATTAATCTTCCGGTGGCCAAACATCATGCCCTCAGCGCACTCACCCTCGGCATGAAGAATTGGATCGGGGGGGTCGGGGGCAGAAGGTCGGCCCTCCACCAGGACATACATCCGAGTATTGTAGACCTTGCACAGTTCTTCAAACCCACTGTGACCCTGATCGACGCCATCCGGATCATGACGAGAAACGGACCTTCCGGCGGAAGCCTCTCTGATGTGGCTGAGAAGAATACTTTGATCTTAAGCGACGATCCCGTGGCTGCGGATGCCAGGGCTTCTCAACTTTTCGACAAAAACCCGGAAAATCTGGGATTCATCCGTCTTGGGAAAAAGTGGGGGCTTGGCACCGATGATTTCCTGAGCCTGGATCGAAATCAGGTGAGCGTGTGAAAGCGAAACATCTCGTCTGGACGCGAAGAATAAGCCAAGCCTTTTTTCTGCTTCTCTTTCTATTTCTTCTCATTGAAAGCCGTCTTCCCCAGGATATCTTTGTGGACTATTCAAGGGTTTTATCGGCTGAACAGGATCTTGCTCTCCACCAACCAGTAAAGTTTTTCTTTGAGCTAAGCCCATTGATCGGGCTCTCTTCATTGGTGTCAGGACACCGGATCATCAATGGATTTCTTTGGGGGGCCGGCGTCCTGGTCCTGACCGTTTTACTGGGGAGGGTGTTTTGCGGCTTTGTCTGTCCCTTTGGCACCATCCATCATCTGGTGAGTTGGGTGAAACCCTCTCTCAAAGGGGAACGGTTGGTAAAGGCCAACCAAAAGTCCCGTAGTCAGAGAATCAAGTATTTCGTGCTCATAGCCCTGTTTGCGGGGGCAGTCATGGGCCTCAACATGGTGGGACTCTTGGATCCCATTTCCTTCCTTTTTCGTTCTCTGGCGCTCTCCGTGTTGCCCGGGGTCGGGGTGGGGCTGCGAGTGCTTTTCGATGCCATGGCCAGTAGCGACATTAAGATCTTTAATTATCTGAGTTACGGCGCGGAAGTCATGGCGTCGCCCGTCTTTGGTTACAGCGACCAGGCCTATCAGGGCGCCTGGTTTATCGGGGTCCTATTTCTGATCATTTTATTTTTAAACCGGATCAGACCGCGTTTTTGGTGCCGAACCCTGTGCCCATTAGGCGCCCTGTTGGGCCTATGCTCCAGGGTCAGTATTCTGAGGTTGGAAAAGGATCACGAAAAATGCACAAACTGTCAACTGTGTGTTAAGAGTTGCCAGGGGGCCGCCTCGCCCATGCCCGGTGAGAAATGGGAAAACGCCGAATGCCTGGCCTGCTTCAATTGCTTTCATGCATGCCCTGAAAAGGCGCTCTCCTTCAGGTTCAGTTGGCCCCCCGGATTGAACCCAAGACCGGATATGGGCCGGCGGGCTGTGCTGGGAGGGCTTGTTGCCGGTGTTTCCTTTCCCTTTTTGGGAAGATTGGATGGGCAGTTAAGCAAAGTCTCAGACCCTCGCCTGATCAGGCCGCCCGGATCCCTGCCGGAATATGATTTCCTCACCCTCTGCCAGAGATGCGGTCTTTGCATGAAGGCCTGCCCCACCAACGTGATCAACCCCGCCCTCACAGAGGCAGGCATGGCAGGCTTCTGGACGCCTCGTCTCATTATGACGATGGGTTATTGCGAGTATACCTGCACCCTCTGCGGAGGTGTTTGCCCCACGGGCGCCATAGAAAATATTTCGGTCAAAGAGAAGATCGGACGTCCCATCAAAATCGGGTCTGCATACGTGGACAGGGGAAGTTGTCTCCCGTGGTCAGGCAATGCCCCCTGTATCGTATGTGAAGAACACTGCCCCACTTCTCCGAAAGCAATCTATCTCAAGGAAGAACGAGTGATCGCACCAGATGGAAAGGCCATGACCGTTCAGTTACCCTTTGTGGATTTAAGGAAGTGCACCGGTTGCGGCATTTGTGAGAATAAATGCCCGGTTAGAGGCCTGGCAGCCATAAGGATCATAGCTGCCGGAGAATCCCGGTCTCTGAGAAATCAGATTCTCCTTTAAGGTTGCCGAAAAAGCACTTAGGGATGATGACATGGATTACGTTGCCATGGCCAGGTCGATGCCTGCTACCATTTCTTCCCTTTCTTCTTTTCCTTCATCTGGCCTGGGGGATATTTCCGTTTATGATCTTCGTGATGTGTGTATGGCTTGTCAGAATCCATCTCAATGCTCACATAGTCTCCAAGCTGGATTCGCAAGGCGCTGGGTAAGGACACAGACATCCGCCAACTGCTTCCTTCTAAATAAAAATACATTCCCCTTCCAGTATCGAAATACACCCGCTCGCAAGGATAGTATCGATAAACATGTTTTGCCCGGTAGCCGTGAGCCGGCGCATGAGGGGGAGGCCCACCCTTTGCTTTAGTACCATGACCTGAGGGTGAGCTGGCCACTTTATCTTCCCCCCAATCTATATGAGCGCCGCCACCGGTAGCATGGCACCCATAAAAGAAAACGAAAAAAACAAGACAACCCAAAACCGCGAGGTTTTTCATACCTGACACCTCCTCACTTTTTGTCTTTTGTGATAAAAATACAAAAACGAACACTTCACTATTTTTTCTTATTAAGCAGAAATCATGCCAAAGGGAAGCTTACAAATATTCTTTAATTATAACAGATATTTGAGGTGTGTATATTGAACCACTGATAGGGGCAATATGGGCTAATTTGACATAGGGCTTGTCTATCTGTCAAATTTTTGACCCATATAAAAGGATAGTG
>JAKLQB010000649.1 GCA_022013615.1 Desulfobacterales bacterium
TAATTGTGCAAGAAGAGGAACCAAAGATATTAGGCTTGTCTTCCAGTGATACTAGCGAAGCTATGCCTCAAACCGACAAGTTTGTGTGCATTTGTCAAATTTAATGCTTGCCCGTCCCGGGCCGGTTCGGGCCGGGGAGGCGAAGCGATACTGGATGCTGGATGCTGGATGCTGGATAAAGAGCCTCCCATTTACATTGCCCAGGAATATTATCAATTTGTTGTACGGTCTTTTTCGACAGATTAAAAAAATTAAAGAATTCCTTATTTCATCCCCGCTAAAGACGGGATTTCCGCTTCGCTACAACAAGTATCCAGAGACCAGCATCCAGTCCCGCCGTGGCGGGATTAAGTGCTTGTAATTGTTCCCTATTCACAAAACTCGGCTCAAAATTCACGATCTTGACCTATATAGACGGCTAGATGTCTTCATTAACTACGATTAAGCCAGTATCTTGCTGAAATTCCGTTTATTTGCCATTTCCAAAGATGATTTCGCCTATCTTGTTCAAATCATCTGTCCCCCGAACCTCGTGGGGAAACAAGGGCACTCTTGTAATGGTATGGGAGGGAAACCTCGAATGAATCTTTTTGATATATCCCTGCTGTTCCACCCTCTTGGAGGAGCAAAAATCACAACCTGTATGCGGAACGACCATGTTGATTATGATGTGGTCACAGGTGATCCTGGTATTCTCCAAAGCGCCTACGAGTCGTTCCAGCTCAAGGAAACCCATGGCCTCGGGGATTGTGACTGCGATGAAGGCGGTTTGTTCACGGTTCACCAGGATTTCTTGAATCCTCCTGACATTCCTTGACATGGTCAGCGCCTTTTCAGCGGCCTTGGCCATCCTGACCACCCCCTTGTATTTCAACAATAATCTGAAGAAGGCCTTCAACCATTCCCTGACTATCTCAGGAAGCTCCAAGAAACGAAGAAGGTGCCCAGTGGGTGAGGTATCCAGGACAAAGATATCAAATTTTCCTTCCTCCCTCAGATCCATGATTTTATCCAGGGCCATGATCTCGTCGAGCCCTGGGGGCGCAAGGGTAAGCAGTTCCGTCATGACCTCACGGTCGAATTTTATGTCAACACCGCCACCCAGAAATTTGTCGAACAGTTCTTCTATATCTTTTTTGTACCCCTGTTTGAAATCTTCAAACAACTTGTCCGCATCTATCTCCAGGGCAAAAAGATTTGTATTGTTTATTGTCCGTTGTCCGTTGTCCCTGGCCCAGACCTGGCCTGTAGGCTTAGTAAAGTCACTGAAGCAGGTGGCGCCCCTGGCCCAGACCGGGTTTTTCTCCCTTGGGCATTGTCCAACTTCTGTCGCGCCAGGGCGGGCAGGGCAGGCCACTTCTACTGGCCGCTGTATCGGCGTGACCTTATCTCCGATTGAGACCTTAAAGGAATCGGACAGGGAATGGGCCGGATCCGTGGAGAATACAAGGACCTTCTTCTCCGGATTGCGCTGGGCCACATAGAGGGCGGCTGCTGCAGCAAGGGAAGTCTTGCCTACTCCGCCCTTGCCCCCAAAAAGAATGAATTCCAGATAGGGGTTGAGAGCTAAATGGGTCTGTGGTTCCTCATCCGTCTGTATTGCCCGTAGAGCTATAGCAGGCGTGGCCATACCCAAGAAATAACCTTCCAGCAGTGTCAGGGCCTCAATACTTCGGATTTCATTGGGAAACACCGGGACTTTGATCAAATCGTATTTTGAAAAAGCCTCCTCGATTTCGATTAAGGGCTGTTTCTGGCCTTCTCTTCTGGATCTGCAAAAGACACAGTCATCACTATCTTCCACCCGGTTGACAATAATCTCGTTCACCGGGATGTTCATCTTATCGAGAGATCTGATCAGTCTATTCGTTTCATAGATACTCATAGGTTCGGGAATAGTTACCGGAACAAAGCGAGTTGTCTGCCTGTTCGAAAGCAACTTTTTAACCCTATCAATGTCCGAAGAGAGATTATCGAGGAAAATATCACACTCATCTTTCACATACTTTTTCCCGGTAAAGTGGGCGGCCATGTAACGGTGCTTTTGCTGCATCAGGTCCATGACTTCAATCCACTTTTGCATCTGATCAGGCAAAGAAAGCATCCGGACAGTGTGCCCGGTAGGGGCAGTGTCCACGATCAGGACATCGTAGGCCCCTTCTTTTATAAGATCGGCCATTTCGATAATGGCCATGACCTCATCCATGCCCGGAAGTGAAAGGTTGAAAAATTCGGTGATGTCCGTCCGATCGAAATAGGTTCCCCTATCCGCGATTTTCTTGATGACGGTCTCATTCTTCTCTTTGAACTCGGATGTCAACCTGGCTGCATCTAACTCACGTGCGAAAAGATTAGTCATTGGACATTGGTCATTAGTCATTAGTTGCTGACCTCCGACTTCTGACCTCTGACCTCCGACCACTGACCACTCTATCGGTGTAACCTCATCCCCCAGCTCTATTCCAAAGCTGTCCCCCAAAGAATGGGCCGGGTCAGTGGATATCACCAGCACCTTTTTGTCATTTTGAAAAGATCGGGCCAGGTGAATGGCTGCGGTCGCAGCCATGGTGGTTTTGCCTACGCCGCCCTTTCCACCAAAAATGATCAATTGGAGATCTTTGTTTTTAAAAAATTCTGGCACCATTTGAGAAAGTATAATTGTATAAGTTCAGCCGTCTATTTTTTTTGACAGGATTAACCCTCCAGAGGCGGGCGAGAGGGCATCCTTTACAAGGGACCTAACGTAATTATCATCGAATGGCTTGGTGATATAATCATAAGCCCCCAATCTCATTGCTGCTCTGGCGGTTTTCATTGTCCCGTAACCCGTAATTACAATTACTTCCGGATTTTCACGTGGTCTTTTAATCCGGCGCAAAATGTCGATTCCGCTCATATCGGGCAGTTTCAAGTCCAGGATTACCAATTCCAGACTTTTCTTGCGTACAAGTTCTAACGCCTCCTTGCCGTTACTTGCTGTAAGCACTGTATATCCTTCCTTACTCAGTAGCCTCTCAAAAACGCGAAGTATCATCGCCTCATCATCTACTACTAGAATAGTCTGTTTTCTTTTCACTTCAATTTCCTCTGCTCAAGAAAGGGTTAACTTCTTATTTTTTCTTTACAGGTTTGCGTTTAACCTTTTTCTTAGGAAGGGTTATTTCTAGAATCCCGTTTCTCAAATGTTCTACTGTCTTCTCAATATCCACATCCGCCGGCAGTTCAATCTCCTCTTCGAACTCCTGTTCTCCGTGTTTAGCAAGAACAATATACTTGTCTGGTTTTATATTGAGGTTTACTTCGCCTCTTGAAAAACTACCCAAATCTATTATGATTTTCACCTCTGTCGCTTCTTTAAACACATCCACAAGAGGTTCTCTCACTTTCTTAAAGATTGGCTTGGTTTCATATATCCACTCTCGAGGTCTCCTGTAAACCTTCGGTTTAAACCTTGTCTCTTCCCCACCCTTTTTGAAACCGGTAGATTTTCTTCGCGGGCCTATACTTGTTGTCGGCGGTATGCTCCTAATCATAACCATCTATCCTTCGTAGCCGTTCATGGGTTCAAAGGTTCAAAGGTTCACGGTTCACCTAAAATGTGAATCCCGCCCCAGCGGCGATTTTCATGAGTTCTGAACGCTCTTGCACGGAAGTTCAGAGTGAGCTTTACCTGTGGTTATGGATCAAGCTCCCGTTACAGGACGTGTATGATCATGCTCGACGCACCAGCGCCACCGATCGTAGTTTCATCTCGCCATACGTCTGGCAGGCCGGCCTACAAGCAAGGTCAACGAAAGAAAAATAACCCTGAACGGTGAACCCTGAACCTGTGAACGCTTACTATCCTTCTAATGCTCGAGCGTTTATCAGCAGGTCTGATGTCCGTTCAGGCAGATCAAGGACTATTTTCGCCTCCTTGATATCACGAGTCAACTCTTTATCAGAGCATATCGCTCAGTTTCTACTATCCATGCCATTTCTCCTATTCCTCATACTTACTATTTCTTGTGGTTTATCCCCGGCCTTGGCGGGATCAAAATTAACTCGCTGAAGGGTTTTGAAACTGTCTCTATGCAGCTTGATTTCCAGTAGATTATTTTTAATATGTAGCTGATAGTTATCGGTGTTTACCTCGGCAGGCAGAAGGATGACCTCTTTCCAGACTGAATCAGGCATCACGGAACTGACGGTAAGCTGTTCTCCGGAGACCTCCAATCTCACATCCGACTCCTCCACTCCTTTCACTTCCATAATGACCTGTATATGGGAACCCTCATCGAATATGTCCAATAGCCGCTCCTCACTCTGTACTAATTTCTCCTGTTGTCCCATCAGCCACCAGCTAAATAAGATCTTTTCTCCAGTTTCCGGATCCACCTTTGATCTCTCAAAAGAGAGAATCGGAATACCAACTATCTTTTCTGCAACCGGGTTGATGGTCTCCCTGATCTTCAGAAGAACGTGCATATGATTAGGCGCGTCAATTAGTGCCTCTAACCGGTCGATCTTTGCGTGACGGTTCATCCAAAGATACCACAAGATATCCTGGCTATCGGAATCTAATTGAAGAGAGATCTTTTCAATGGTTTCCAGATCGACCTTTAAAAGGGCGGCCTGAGAGATTATTCTTTTCCTCCAGTCTTCAAGATCGTTTGCAATAAACCAGATCCTGCCGTCCCTTGAGCCCTCGCCGGCTTTATAGGAAAGAGATAAACATTCCCTTTTTCTGATGACATAGTGAAGATTTTCTATCGTTACACCCTTAATGTCATCAAGTGGGACCTCAAATCTAATTGATGGCCTCTGGTACATAATCAATCGCTGGATGGTAAGAAGGCATCGGGCCACCTTCCATCCGGAACGAAAATTATGTTTATACGCCCCCTGGCTTTGCAATATTATCTGCTCGCCCGCGTGAAGATTGGGGATGCTCGTCTTTTGGATATTTGTTTGCATAGCCTTTAATAATTGACTATTGACTATTTAAAATTGTCAATTGCCAACACCTTCCTGAGCTGTTCCGTCTTTTCCCTTATAACCTGGCTCTCTCCCTCTGCCAGGGCATCTTTCAAATGCAATATGGTCTCTTGAATACGGCGCAAATCAGCAGTCGAAACTTTCCCCTCTTTTTCCTCCAGGGCTAATTCGGCTGCACGGATCATGCTGTCGGCCCGGATGTTGATTTCCACCTCCTTGCGTCTTTTCATATCTTCTTCAGCATATACTTCCGCTTCCCGGACCGCCTCTTCTATCTGCTCATCTGACAGCAGATGTGATGCGTCAATGCTTATACCA
>JAKLQB010000650.1 GCA_022013615.1 Desulfobacterales bacterium
GATTAAGATAAGGAAAAGATTCATATTTCAATTCCTAAATTCCTGAATTCTACGAGTGTCCAATTTTCATGCAAACTGTACAAAAACAAACGAGAACAACTACTTAACCACTCAACTTCTTAACCACTTAACGAGGTCTGAGGTTTGGAATCCCAGTCATAAGATAATTGTGCCTTTAGCACCAAATAAGGCAAGATATCTCAACCGAGATTCAGAAAATAGGTAGGTTCTGCTTATCAATAAGCAGGAGGAAGCATTCGTGGTTTCTTTCGTAGGTTGAGCTGAATTACGGTGAGCTTTCGTGATTCCTTCGGAAAGTGATCACCAGGAGATTTTGTTTCATGTGATCTTTGATTTTTTATAGCATAATCCAAATGCTAGGTTCTGTCAATTCTATTAGGAGGTGAATGATGAAAATACTCAAGGAGCAGGACATTCCGGCTAGACGTGGCGGCGCCTGGGTGGTATAAAAGGGACAGCACATTAGGATCATTGATGTGGAAGGGGGCAGATCAGCGACTTTGTTTGCTTTGACGCTGCTAACCTGCGGGAACGCTTCAGGCAGGCCCGTACCAAGGCAAGCCAGGGGACTATGTCGATTTTGTGGCCGAGATGGACGTATTATGTGCCCTCAGCGCATGTCCGTCAACAGGAAAGCCTCTCCGGGTTGAGATTTATGAGGCGTAACGATCTCATAGCTTTCTGCAGACTTATTCTTCGTTACCTGATCCGACATTGTCATTTATCATCATCTCCGACAGTGGCATTCGAAGCGATTTGATAGAGCCGATAGCTGTCCATCCGACGGCGATATGAAGCGCCTGCCTGATATAATCGGGCAAGCCATATTTTTTTTGAAAGGTCCGGGCTGTCTTTTCAGTGCAAGAAAGCCAGACAGCTCCCAACCCAAGGGCATGGGCCATCAGGCACATGTGGTCCCCGGCTGCGGCGCAATCAAAAAGCATGTTATGGGGCACCAATTTGTCGTGGCCGACGGTCTCATAGACTCGAGTATCATAGCAGACGACGATAAGAACGCACTGATTTGTGGGCGTGGGGATATCACTCCATATCATTTTGGCTTTTTTAGGGTCTTTAATGACAATGAAGCGGACGATGTCCAGGTTGCAACCGGTGGGAGCAGCCCGACCCGCTTCCAGGATCTGCTCGATCATCTCGTCCGGCACGGGCTTATCGGGAAGCCAATCACGCACAGAACGGCGCTCCCACAGAAGCCTGCGAACGACCGCCATCTCCTCCTCTGTGAAGGGAGTAGGGAGCGCTTCTTCAATCTCAACCTTTTCCCCGGCCCGCATTTTCGCCGCCAGTTCCATGTATTTCTTTCCCCATTGAAAATCCTCGCCGTCATCGGAAAATCCCCGAGCTTTCCACACGTCAAGGATTAACTCCGTCGAGAGGCCGAAGTTGGTCGGCAACTCTTTTTTGCCCAGGAGGATCGGATAGATCTCCACTTCTATGGTGTGATGAACCCTTTCCCGAAAAAGCGCCCGCAGGCAAACTGGGTCCATCTCCATCAGATCCTCTCTCGTATAGTCATCTCCTCCAATTCTGAAAACAGTGACCCCTTCGAGTTTACCCATTGTTTTTTCCTTCCATTTTTGCAGATATTGAGTAGGTGATTATTATTTCAAAGTGATTCGGAAGTCACAAATATCATGCCCTTCCATGATCGTTTTGGTCCGGACCAATGTCATCCTTGGGTTGAAGCCTTTGATCATGTCGAAATCCCTGCCGCAGGAAAGGACAAACCCCAGCTCGGCCAGACCGAGTTCTTTGTACATTTCGGCGTAGCGACAGCGCTTGATATTGAAGTCATATTTGGTTTCGGAAAGCTCCAATTCTTCCTTTTCGTAAGCGCCACCAGACTCCCAATAGGTTTTCATTCCTTTTGCAAAATCGTGCATGCTGTTCCCACCCACCTGTCTAGCCAGTTGGTTCCCACTTTCCCGTGCCAACGGCTCGATTACCCGTTTGACAACCATCAGTGCCTTATCACTGTCCAACTCCTCCATGAAGGCTTTGATCAAAGGGCCTGCTATGCGTGCTTCGATTTCCCTTCGGGTAAGGATGCTGATTTGATTTATATCCTCTGGCATTCATCACCCTCCATTGCTGTGCTTGATTTTGAACTATTCTTGGAAATACTTGAAAAACCTATATCTAAACTGGTGTATAAATCTGTATTTGATTTATTTCAACCAATTTCTTATTGTTTTTGTATTTTTGGGGGACAATCAGGTGGTCTTTAGATCCTCGTATCTCTGCACACTTTGACATTCTCAATAATACCGGTTAACCGCATATTTACATTTACGAAGGAAGTAATCTAATGTTACCAATATGTTACACTTAGAAGATTTCTCGCTTCGCCCTCCGGGGCGCAAGCCCCAACGGGCCGGATGCTCGAAAGGACAAGTGGGAGAGACTTTTTACTTACGAGTTCATCAAATATGAATCCGGGTTTTTTTTTAAATTAGCCCTCTCAACGCTTAAAATGCTCTTGTTCTTTCTCTTATTCTTTTTAGGCGGTGGATCATGGCTGAGATTTTTCCTTGACATCTTTTGTTGCATCTATTAAATTAGTATCTATTTCTTATTTCATTCATAATTGACGGTCTCGTAAAAAGTCCAACTTCTGCGTTGTGCTGCATTTCGTAATCATTCAACGTACGATAAGTACGCCTCATGATTACAAAATTTGCACGCCTTAAATTTAAACTTTTTACGAAACCGTCTAAATCGGACTTTTTACGAGTTCATCATAATTAACTGATTAAGATTTTATTTACCGTTTCTCAGTGGAGTTAAAGTAAGATTTACCAAATAATTTATAGACATTTATGCTTTAATGTTTAGTTGGTCTAATGCAGAATAAACTCTGGAAACCTGCCGCTTTACTCGCACCAGCAATGAGTGCTGTCTTCTTTCTGCTGGTTATTCCAGTGGGCTTTATCGTGGTTTACAGTTTCTGGCTGCGAGCGCCCAGTGGCGCTGACATTCCGGCATTTCAATTCGGTAATTTCGCCAAGTTCTTTGCTGATCTCTTTTACCCCTCTATACTTCTCCGAACCATCCGTATTTCTTTTGAGACTGTCGCTTTGTGCCTGGTAATGGGCTATATCCCGGCATATTTCTTCTATCGAAGCACTACCAGGTACAAAGGAATTCTTCTGCTTCTCATTATGCTCCCTTTCTGGATCAGCTTTATCATCAGGACCATGAGCTGGATCAATATCCTTGGCGATACTGGTCTGATCAACCACTTTCTCATAAAAATAGGATTACTATCCGGTCCGCTGGGCATGCTCTACAACGAGGGATCGGTCCTCATGGGTCTGATTCAATTCCTGCTCCCTTTTATGATATTAAACATTTATGTGAGCTTGGAGGGTATCGATAAGAGTCTGCTCGAAGCGGCCAGAAGCATGGGCTGCACCGAATGGCAGGCATTCAAGGAAGTGACCCTTCCGCTGAGCCTTCCGGGTGTAAGCGCTGGCAGTTTGCTGGTTTTCGTGTTGACGGCGGGAACCTATCTGCCACCCATGATCCTGGGAGGTCCTGGAAACGAGATGATTGCTAACCTCATCTTTAACCGTGTGATCGGCACCCTGGACTGGCCTTTCGGTTCGGCTATTAGTGTCGTTCTGCTTAGCCTGCTTGTGGTCATCGTCTGGACCTATAACCGGTATATGGGAATTAACCAGATATTCAAAAGCCTTCAGTGAGATCTATAATATCATGAAAGTATCCGGCTGGTCACTGATTCGTCTTTACACCATACTGATTTATGTCTTCATGTTTGCACCCATTGCAGTGGTGATCGTGCTCTCATTCAACCCGGAGCAATTCGGCTGCTTTCCAATGAAAGGCGTCAGCCTGAGATGGTTCTTTAAGCTGGCCCAGAACGAGCCTATATTAATGGCCTTCAAAAACTCTTTAATCCTGGGATCTCTGACGGCCGTGTTTTCCACAACCATAGGAATCCTGGCGGCCATTGCTTTTGTCCGGTACGATTTTCCAGGCAAGAATACACTCAACACTCTGCTTCTGGCACCAATCATGATCCCGGAGGTCATCCTGGGCGTGGCCTTGCTCCTGTTTATCCGCTGGCTACAGCAACCCAAGACATTCGCGCTCCTGGTAATTGGACACGTGGTCCTCACCCTGCCGTATGTGCTTTTGATTGTTCAGGCTCGATTGGTAGGTATCAAAAGGGAATATGAAGAAGCTGCCCAATCCCTGGGAGCCAATTCTTTTCAGGCATTCAAAGAGGTGACTTTGCCATTATTGACACCGGCAATCCTGGCAGGCATGTTATTCTCCTTTACCATCTCTTTTGATGATATCACAGCCACCCTGTTCTGGGCCACAGCTCAAAACCAGACTGTCCCGGTCAAAATATTTGGAATGTTGCGGAACTCCATCAGCCCTGAGATAAACGCCCTGGGTACTGTCATGATCATTTTGACCATTGGGACACCCTTTCTGGCCGGGTATTTGTCCCGAAAGTTCACCAGGGGTGATTAAAAAAGGACAAAAAAATGCCAATGATCGACCTTAAGGACAAGGATGGGACTGTGAGATGGATTAGTGTACTTCCTTTCAATTCCCTTGACCTGGCGCGCTCTTATGTCAAGAACTCATCAGTTCCTTTAAGGATAATAAAAGGCGAACACCCTATCTATTGGATCTGCAACCCCGAGGATGCTGACTGGGCCGAAAAGTGCGGGTATAAGGAGGTGAAATAAAAAAATGTACTCCAAGACCGCAGAAGTGTTAACCCTTATTAACCATTTAGAAAAGGAGAAAGACTATGGAAAAGAATTGGGGAAAAAGATTGGACAGTATGCACGAACGTTACATGAATGGAGGCGTAAGCCGCCGCGATTTCTTTAAATACCTGGGTATTGCCGGAGCCGCCGCCGGACTGGTAGGGGGGCCCTTTGGCCTTCTGACTCGTTCCGCCAGGGCCGCCAAGTCTATCCGCTTTGACGGCTGGGGCGGGTCAACATCCGAGGCCTTTCGAAAATACGCTTTCAATCCGTTTACCAAAGCCACCGGCGTCAAAGTAATCGATGGCGAGTTCGGCGATATGGATACTTACCTGACAAGAGTCAAAGCGTCATTTCCGCCAGGCGGTGAGTTCAACCTGGCTCACCTGAGCGGCGTGTTCGATTATGCACGATATGTGGGCCTGGGTTTTGACGCTGTGCTGGACGAGAGCAAAATCCCTAATCTTAATAATGTTATGTCGGCCATGATGGAGCCGTACCGGGCTATCACAAAGGGGAAGCTCTCTGCGGTTCCCTATGACTATGGCCAGACCGGCATCGCTTACAACACCAAATACATCTCCAAAGACAAGGCCGAGAAATTGGGCGCCTCGTTGCTTTGGGACAAAGATTTGGATGACAAGCTTGGTAGTTGGGTCGACTGGCGAACCAACATCTGGTACGCCGCCCTTCATACCGGCCAGCACCCCAACAAAATAAAGGACATGGAAGGAGTTTGGAACGCTTTGCGAGAACAGCGAAAAATGGTTAAGAAGTACTGGGGATCCGGTGCAGAGCTTATGAGCCTTTTGGCTAATGAGGAGATCTACGCCACGGTGGCCTGGTCGGGCCGGGTAGCCCACCTTCAGGATCAGGGCCATCCAATCGGCTTCCTGTCTCCTTTCAACTGCATGTCGTGGCAGGAGTGCATCTTTGTAATCAAGGGCAGTGACCTGGAGGTCGCCTGCAATCTCCTTGACTTTATGCTAGCCCCCGAGGCCGCCATTGCCGTGGCTGAAGGGCAGAAATATCCTCCCAGTCTAGACCCGACCAAAGTCCCGATGCCTGAAGCGGTCAAGAAACTACCCGCTTTCGATCCTACCGGTAAACTGGAAGGCTACCTGTTTGCCGATCCAGGATATTGGAATGGGCACCAGGTGGAATGGAACGAGAAGTGGGACAGGATCAAGGCAGGCAGTTAAGAAAAAGCAAAGCTGGCTGGCCGCCGAGGCTCTGTTTGCGGCGGCCAGCCTCAGAATAAGAAGAGGAAGTGCTGTGGAAAAAAGTAATGGCTCTCCTGTGGTGAAACTGAGAGGGGTTTACAAACGCTTTGACAAAGTTGTGGCCGTCGAAAAAACGGATCTGGATATCGACGAAGGATCCCTTGTCACCCTTCTTGGTCCTTCTGGCTGCGGCAAGACCACTATTCTCCGGATGATTGCCGGCTTAGAGACGCCGACGGAAGGGGATATCTACATCCAGGGTAAGCGGGTCAATGACATCCCGATCCACAAAAGAAATCTGGGGATGATTTTTCAAAACTATGCTCTGTTTCCTCATAAGACCATTTTTGATAATGTTGCTTTCGGCCTCAAATACAGGAATGTCCCAAAGAAAGAGATTAAAGAGAAAGTTACACGGGCCCTGGAAATGGTTCGCTTGCCAGGGGTAGAGAACCGAATGCCATCTCAGCTCTCGGGCGGTCAGCAACAGCGCATTGCACTTGCCAGGGCAATCGTCATCGAGCCGGTGGTCTTGCTGATGGACGAACCCCTCTCCGCCCTGGACGAAAACTTGCGCGAAGACATGCGCAGGGAAATTGACAACCTGCAGCAAATGCTGGGTGTGACCACCGTCTTCGTTACCCACGACCAACGTGAGGCGCTTTCCATGTCAGATAAGATTGTGGTCATGAAGGATGGCCTTATGCAACAGGAAGGACCTCCCGAAGCGGTATATAATTACCCGGTCAATCACTTTGTGGCTGACTTCCTGGGCCACTCAAATTTTTTAGATGGCGTGGTCATCGGGCGGGAAGGTGAGAATTTCAGGGTCAAAGTCGGAGATAGCAACGAAATTCTGGTTCATCACCCCGGTGACTGGAGTGACGGGGACCGTGTGGAAATAGTGGTTAGAGCGCACAATTATGAGGTTTCTCCAAGGGGAAAAAATGAACAGAAGTCGGACATGAATTGTTTCAACGGCACAATTATAGACCGAAGCTACATGGGCGGTGAGGTCAGTTACTTTGTTGAGCTGGAAAACAAAACGGTCCTTCATGCAATCGGCATAGCCAAATTGAGGCCTTTCAGGCGGGGCCAGGAGGTCTGGATCCAGGTCCAACCACAACACTGCGGGTTGCTGCCCAAAGGAAATGATCAGGCTTAGGGATTTTACCCACATTTCGCCTTTGTTTATTTCTGCTCCTCGTGCCCTCCCCCTTCAAGGGGAGAGGGCTGATTTTTTTCAGAGGTTTTATTCATGGACTATACGAGGGTTACCAGGGCCCTGAGCAATCAATTTCCGTCCCGGTTGCGGACCATTGATTCCCACACCGCCGGGGAAACAACCCGACTTATCATTGGTGGCATCGAACGGATTCCCGGCGATACGATGAAAGATAAGCTGTATTACTTCAAGGCAAACATGGACCATATCCGACTGCTGTTGACCAGGGAGCCACGTGGGAAAAGGGGCACGATGGCTGCTCTGGTCACTGAGCCGGTGAGTAAAGGCGCCGATTTTGGACTAATATACATGGACGACCGCCGGTATCCTTATCTATGCGGTCACGCTACCATCGGTGCTGTGATGACGCTCATAGAAGCCGGAGTGCTGGAGGCCCGTGGGCAAGAGATGATAGTGATCGTCGATACACCATCCGGCCCCATGGAGACCAGAGCGGAAGTCAAGAACGGCAAGATCCAGTCTGTAGCCATCCAAATGGTACCGTCCTTTGTGTACAAGGAGAATCAAACGTTGGATGTACCTGGTATAGGGCGAATCGTTGTCGATCTCGTTTGCGTGGGCGGATTCTTTGTCATGGTTTCGGCTGACCAAATCGGCATGCAACTGGTTCCATCAAATAGTCACCGGTTGATAGAATTGGGCATGTCCGCCATAGAGGCCGCCAACCAGCAACTGGTTGTCCGCCATCCCACCCGGCCCGAAGTCACCACAGTAGACGTCACCGAGTTTTACGACCCCTCAGACCACTCACGGGGACGCGGAAAAAACGTTGTCATTTACGGCGAGGCTCACATGGACCGTTCCCCTTGCGGCACCGGCACAACGGCTAAAATGACCCTTCTCCATCATAGGGGGGAGTTGGCCGTCAACCAGCCATTTATAAATTCCGGTCCACTGGGAACGACTTTTGAAGGCCGAATAGTAACCGAAACCAGGGTTGGCGATCTTAAGGCCGTGATTGCCGAGATCCGGGGGAGCGCTCACATTACCGGCATCCACGAATTTGTCTTAGACGCTCGCGACCCATTTCCAGAAGGATTTTTGATATGAACCAGAATTGGTTTACACCCGAACTCATCTTGTTAAACGGTAACTTCCGGACCCAGGACCCGAAACAACCCCGAGCCAGGGCTGTTTGCATTGGTGGCGGACGCATTCTTGCAATGGGTAACGATGAAGATATAAAGTCCCTTGCCAGCTCGAATACTGAAGTTATAAATCTTGGGGGGCAACTGGGTTTACCCGGCATGACAGATTCGCATTTTCACTTTTATGACTGGGCCTTAGGCCGACAACAGTTAGAATTAGCAGATGTGAAATCTTTCCAGGAACTCATCGATCGTGTTGCCTGTGCTGCAAGTAAAGCCGCCCCGGGAAAATGGATTCTCGGTCAGGGGTGGAACGAATCGGACTGGCCTGAGCACCGTATTCCCACCCGGGATGACCTTGATGCCGTGGCTTCTTCCCATCCGGTTGCCCTCTGGCGCTGTGATCTGCACCTGGCTGCTGTCAACTCCCAGGCCCTGCACTTGGCCGGAATCGATGAAAATACACCGGACCCTCCCCAAGGAGTTATCGCTAAAGACGCTTCAGGCAGGCCAAACGGTATCCTCAGAGAGATCGCCCCCAACCTGATTAAAGCGGTTATCAACAATCCAAGTGACGATGAACTCGTGGAGGTCATGCGGAATGGCATCAAGTTTCTTCATTCCCTGGGACTGACAGGAATACACGACTCCCGCCTTATGGGTGGATTGGAAGGGGCGCCTGCTCTCAAGGCCTGGCAGCGTCTCAATGAAATGGGTGAACTGGATTTGCGATGCTGGGTGGGTATTCCCGGTGAACGTCTTGATGAAGCTATCGCTTTGGGTCTTAGAACCGGCCTTGGCGACGACCGCCTTCGCATCGGGCATCTCAAGTATTTTGCCGACGGCGGTATGGGGGCCCGGACGGCCTGGATGCTTGAACCCTACCTGGATGCTGATTGCGGGATGCCCCTGCTTCCGATGAATGAATTTGCTGAAGCCGTCAAAAAAGCTGATCGGGCCGGGCTGGCCGTAATGATCCACGCCATCGGCGACAGGGCCAATCGAGAGGTAGTGACAGTTTTTGAGGAATTGAGAAAAGTAAAAGCCAGAGAAGGAAAAGGCTTTTACACTCCCCCGGCCATCTCGCACCGTATCGAGCATGTTCAAATGATCCGGCCCGAGGACCTTAAACGTCTGGCCCGGCTGGGTGTGGCAGTCTGTGTCCAGCCCCATAATATGATCCTGGATATCAGCATGATTGATGAGTCGGTTGGACCCAGGGGGAAATGGACCTATACATATCGGGATATGCTTGACGCCGGTGTTCCCGTGCTTTTCAGTTCCGATGCCCCGGTCTGCGATACGAGTCCCCTGGTGGGCATTCACGCTGCCGTGACGCGACAGAGAAAGGACGGGACGCCAGAAGGCGGCTGGTATCCAGGTCAGAGGATTTCCGTTGATGAGGCTGTCCGTGGTTACACCATTGTCCCTGCTATAACTTATGGGCAAGATGATGTATTGGGCAGCATTACGCCAGGAAAACGCGCCGACCTGGTTATCTTAGACAGAGATATCTATACGGTGGATCCAATGGAAATAGTCGACACCCGTGTGGATTTGACCCTATTCGATGGCCGGATTGTCTATCGGAGTGACGCATTTTAGTACCTATTTACTTGCCCTGGACACTACCGCTAATCAAGAAATGAAGAATTCAGTGCTATTTGTAAGACCCGCCACAGGTACAATGGGCTTGTCATCATGATCTAATTTCACAGTCGCAGGCCACGAAAACGCTTTATCCATTCCCTTGAAATAATCCAAGTCATATGGCAGCAATTTGACAGTTACCCTTCCGTTATCACCGATCATCTTCGATGTCAGGCCAAAGTCCACCTCTCCCAGTTCTGTGAGAATGATGTATCTGGGTATCTCTCTCCCGCTGCCGTCTTTGCGGACCCGAGTTGCGATATCGATCACATCCTGGATGTCCACAGGATGCTTTTCACTCCATTCCTTCTGCAAGGGCAGACCCGCCATATACACATGATGGAATTCAATCCCTGTGCTCCTGCACGCATAAGCGAGTTGGTGTATCTCGTCCGCGGTGTCATTGACAGCGGATAACAGCGGCGTATTGTTGTAAACTGTAATGCCCCTGTTATTCAAGGCCCTTGTCAGCCTTTTATGCGCGGGCTTGATCTCGCTTGAATGCAAAAACTGCGTCTCAATCTCCAGCCTGAGGGGATTCACGACTGTCAATCGATTCAGATTGCCCAGTTTGTCAATGACCCCTTTGGTGTACACTTCAGGGTTGTAATTGAACTTCAGGCTGCGCAGCCGCACAGCATTGACATGATGGATTTCCTGAAGCTTTTGGATCAACGCAGCAGCCTTGAAAAGACATTCGACGCCATCTTTTTTGGATGCGATAACCACATCGGTAATTTTGCCGTCGTCTCTGATGTACGCAATGTCTTTATCATCTGCATCCGTATCTATCTCAACCCGAGTTTCATGGACTCTGAAAAGGGCGGAAGAGGGGGTTGAAACAATGGATAAAGGGTTTCTTTGGTCACTGAGCGCGAAGGTGCGCAACTCCTCCAAAGCCTTCAAATCTGTGTCCTGTTTCTTAGGGGATTTTGGCTTTCGCGACCCCAAAAACAGGGATTCGTCCCCGACCTGTGCCATAAAGCGGGCGTCCAGGGTGCCCTCCTCGTTGACCCTCACCACGTCGATTTTTTTATCGACACGCTCGGCGAAGTCCTTGAAGTAGTCAGGCGTATAGGGGGTCCTGATCCAGAGAAAATGCTCGTCCTGCTTGTCCTGTTCCACGGCCCATCCACTCGAATGCCAGTCCATCTTACCGATGGGTGTCGCCGTGCACAGTCTCGGGATGATCCGATCCGATAGATGGGCACGCAGATAGGTGTAAGCCTTTATCCCCTTTGATAGGGGTGCCCAGTACACGCTGTTTCCATGGATGGGACTGCAGGGCATGTAGATGTAATGGAGCTCTGCCCCTGCACCTCGCAGCAAGCTGAACAGCCTTGTAAGCTCGGGGCCTTCATCATTACAGCCTTTTAAAAAGGGCGTTTGCACATAAACAGCCATCCCATTTTTGACGAAATCGGAAATAATATCCAGACTCTCCAGGGAAATTTCATCGGGATGGATGAAATGGGTGGCGATCTCCAGGCGTTTGCCTTTCTCTTGCAACTCCAGATTCTTTCTCTTGAGATAGTTGAGCCAGAAGGCATCATTGGCATAGAAGAGATGGGGATAGTAGGAGATCGAGCGAGTCGCGAGGCGCAAGGCCTGCACATGGGGGACTTCCTTCAGGCCGTCTATGGCGGCCATCATGTTCTTTTTGTTCAGAAAAGGGTCCCCGCCGGTGATCACGATCTCCTTGATCGTGGGGGAGTTGTTGATATACTCGACGGCCTTCCGAACATCGGCTTCCGTCGGGTTTGTCTGGTTCCTCAAGTCTTTGTGCTTCCTGAAACAGAAGCGGCAGTAAACCGGGCAACTCATGTTCAATAAAAAGATCACCCTATTCCTGTACATCCGTTCCAGAAGGCCGTCATGAAACTGACCAATCCAGGTGTTGATCTGCCCCACTGGATCCAGTTCTTCCACAAAGGGCGCGTACTGGTAGGCGATGTGCTTGGATACTCTCATCTGGCGCAGGGTGTGCATGGAAAGCCGCACGGGAAAGGTGTCCATGACCTTTTGCAGGTCTGCTCGGTCTGTTTCCGGCACGGTGATGTTAGTCAGTTTCTCGAACTGGGGAACGTCTTTGATGGAAATGAATTTATTTCCTGGGACAATCTTTTCCAACACAGAGACAAGAAGAAGTTGTGGGAGGGGGACGCCATTGATTCCGACGGCTCCTCCATTGTTGCTGTTTGCATGTCCCAATTTCTCTGTTAATTCAGCAAAGAAGCCGCTCGGGTCATTTTCATATCCCGTTGCTTTCAACAGTCTCAGGAACTTCGTCTCTCCATCTCCTTCTCCGATGATCCCATAGAACGGTTTACCCACTATACTTTCTTCTCCATAATGCTCAAGAAAGTCAATGACATCATGCCCAAGAATTGAAAGAGAAACCTCTTTTTTTTCTTGAGAATTCTTAAACTCTACTGTGTATAAAGTGTCATCAAAATTCATCTTTCATGCCCCCTTTTTCTCATTTAAGCATCTTTGATCGTTTGATCGACTGAAAGGATGCGCTAATAAAGCCCTCTTCTGGCTTCACCTAAGAGATACAGATATCAATTGCATTGACTATAGCCGAGCCCTCAGTGCATGTCAAACAAATTAGGTTAAATCACAGGGCTAAATCAAAGTTGCATCTAACATAATGATTATAATATGAAATGTCTTTGATTTCAAAATCCCCCCCAACCCCCCTTTTCAAAAGGGGGGAAAATCTTAAGGGGGGATTTTCTTGACCGGATTCAATCTGACTTTGACGTTTCCCTGGCGGTTAAGGCCCGAGGCTTGCGTCACTACCGGACTTATTGTATTACTTGAAAAAGAGATTGTTTTCGTATATGTAGTTCTGGAAGCAGTCAACTTGGAGCCATTAGTATCGTAGTTGTAGTTTTTGTGCATTTGCTGGCAAATAGTTTTTCTGGCATATTTTTAATGATTGATTATTTTCAATTGACGATCGACTATTTAACAGGAGGTAACTCATGAAAGGCCCAATACTGTTGGTCAGAACAGATAAGATTGAAGGATATTCAAACCTTGGACCAATCTATGAATGGTCGGAAGGTAAGGCATATCTTATCATTGACCAGGTTACTTTCAACAAAAAGCAGGGCGCTATCCTGTGTTATTGCAACCCACCTGTTCATCAGGTGGGTAATCCAGGGCTTGACGCCTATCTCAAGGGCCTGGACAAAGTATACGAGAAAAGGAATGAACTTGATTTTCTTATCCTTTATGGTGCCAACGATCCTGTGCATGCGGGTGGAGATCTCAAGGAGAGCCTGAACAAACTGGACAGGACTATTGAGACCAAAAACGAGAAAGAGGCTAATGGGGCTTCGGCCGAGGAAATAGACAAACTCTTTGAATGGGCGGATAACAGGCTGAGAAAGGGGATCGGTCTACATGGTACCATCAGAAAAATTGCTGAACATATGAGAGTGGTTGCTGTCTGTGGTGGTGGGACCCGGTTCGGAGGTTCTGCTGAGATTCCACTGATGGCCGATTTTCTGGTGGGCGATTCCAGAAGTGGTATGTGTTTTAGCGAGGCCATGATCGGTTTAATTCCGGGCTGGGCAGGAATCGCCAGGACATTAATCAAGGCAGGGCTCACCAATGCAGAATACATGGCTATGACATCAAAAGAAGTAAAGGCCGATCAGCTAAAAGAAATCGGGACCTATAATGTGGTTGTAGATATTCCTTTCTCTTTTCCAAAGCGGCAGAAAACCGATGACCCCGCTTCTGATAAAGCTAATTACCTGAAGGCACTGGAAGCCCACAATGATGATACAGGCCTGCTCTTGCTTCCAAAGGGGTTGGAGCTTGCCACGTGCCCTCTAAAAGACATCCCGAAGGTGAATAATACAGAAAGACGCACCCTGGCGACAAAACAGGATATCGAACTTGAAGTGACGAGGAGAAAGAATCCTGAAAATTATTCTCATCTCTGGGGAAAACCCTTAAAAGAGGTAAAAGAAGAAATCGCTAAGACGGGAAGGCCCCTGGCGCCTCAGTCCATTGAGGCCTTAACCAGACTTCTTGAAGGGTATGATCCATCAAAATATGATGAGAACTCATTTGTTAAAAGAGAAATGGAGGCAGATGCCGGATTGTACAGGGACACAAAATTCCGCGCGGGCCTGATAGCAACTCTTGAACAGCGGGTGGCTGATTACAGGGAGGGTAAATAAAATGAGACCGTATTTTGAAAAAATGAGCCCAATTGGAAGAGCACTGAAAGACAGTGAAATAGAGCGTGAAGAGGCAAACGCACTTGAGATAGCCAAAGTTGAAGAAGAGGTGGCCGAGGCCCTTGAGAAGGTCAAAATGGCTGGAATCCCTGCTGAAAAGATACACAAGCGGGGAGAAAAAACGGCCTGGGAGAGGATTGAGCTATTGGTTGATCCAGGGACATTTTTACCCTTAAACAGCCTCTATGATCCTGAGTTCAATGAGGAAGGGACAACCGGTGTGATAAATGGCCTGGGCAGGATATCCGGTAGATACGCCTCCATTATTGCCTCAGATAACAAAGTCCTTGCCGGGGCCTGGATACCAGGTCAGAGAGAGAATGTTTTTCGGGCCCAGGATATTGCAGAACAGTTAAACATTCCCCTTGTCTGGATACTCAATTGTAGTGGCGTTAAATTAACAGAACAGGAAAAGGTGTACGCCGGCAGGCGATCTGGCGGAAGGATATTTTTCAGGCATTCTGAGCTGATCGAAAAGGGTATTCCTGTAATCGTTGGTATGTACGGGACAAATCCGGCTGGTGGCGGATACCACGCAATCAGTCCTGCCATTATTTTCGCCCATGAGAAATCCAATATGGCAGTGGGCGGGGGAGGGATTGTAAGCGGCATGTCTCCTAAGGGACATTTTGATCTGAAAGGCGCTGAGACTCTGATTGAGGCAACAAAAAAGTTCAAACAGGAGCCTCCCGGGGGCGTTAAAATCCACCATGATGAGACTGGCTTTATGAGGGAGGTATTTGACACCGAGGAAGGAGTTCTTGAGGCCGTAAAGAAATGTATGGCAGGTATGCCTGTTTATGATCCATCTGTCTTCAGGGTAGCAGAGCCTGCTGATCCCCTGTATCCGGCAGAAGACCTTAATCTTATTGTTCCATTTAATCAGAAAAGGACCTATAGCATTGAACAGGTTCTGGCAAGGCTTTTTGATGGAAGCGAGCACATGGAATACAGACCCGATTACGGGCCTGAGGTCTATTGCGGGCTTGTCAAGATAGACGGTTTCTTAGTTGGAGTCATTGCCAACCGCCAGGGATTCCTGGGAAAGGACTACCCCAAATATGCAGAGGGTCAGTACCAGGGTATCGGTGGCAAGCTTTACAGGGAAGGTCTTATCAAGATGAATGAACTGGTCATGTTTTGCGGCAGGGATAAGGTCCCCATGATCTGGTTTCAGGATACAAGTGGTATTGATGTTGGAGACATTGCTGAGAAGGCGGAACTCTTAGGCCTCGGGCAGTCACTTATTTATTCCATTGAAAGTTCACATGTTCCCATGATGTGTGTTGTATTGAGAAAGGGGACAGCGGCTGCCCATTACATCATGGGAGGGCCCCAGGCAACCAGGAATAATGCCTTTACCCTGGGTGTGCCCACCACCGAGATCTATGTAATGCACGGGGAAACCGCGTCCGCTGCTGCCTTTGCAAGGAGGCTGGTCAAGGAACAGGATGCAGGGCATCCCCTTGAACCGGTGATTGATAAGATGAATGCCCTTGCCCAGCAGTACTATGATCAGTCCAGGCCGGTATATTGTGCAAAGGCCGGTCTCGTGGATGAGATTATCCCTATGCCACAACTAAGAGACTATTTTATTGGCTTTGCGAGAACCAGTTATCAAAACCCAAAAAGCATATGTCCCCAGCATCAGATGTTGCTGCCAAGATCTATAAGGGGGTAGGTGCTGAGTCATTTAAAAGCAGCCAAAGCCCGCATTAGAGAGGAGGAAGAAGATGAGTGAGTATGATATTTTCAAGGTGAATCCAAGGATGCCCAAAAAGGTAAGGTTAGCCGACATAACAATACGGGATGGGTTTCAGCATGAAGAGGTATGGATCCCTACTGAGGCAAAGATCTATTATCTTCAGGAACTGGCCTTTGCCGGTGTAAAAAGGATCGAGGTCACAAATCTGGGAAACCCACGGATTATGCCCCAGTTCAAAGATGCAGAAGAGGTGTTTAAAGGGATTCGAAACGACATATTTGAGAAAAGGCTAAACAGGAAGGGCATCAACCCTGAAGACATTGAATGGACCGCTGTAACGATCAGGGAGCCCTCTGTGGATCGGGCCATCCGGCTTAAAGAACAGGGATTCGGCCCGAATCGTATTTTGATGATGGTCTCAACCGACGAAGAACATCACTTTGCAAACAGCGGTACAACCCTGCCGGCCTATTGGGCTGAGGTAGAAAGGTGTATCAAGAAATGTAAAGATGCCGGCATCAAGGTGAACGGAACAGTGAGTACCATCTGGGGAAGCCCCATATCAGGGCCTACAAAATTAGAGGACGCCATAGAATTTACAAAGAGGTTTCTGAGTATTGGTGCCGATGATATTGAGCATGCCGATCATGATGGCTCCGCGCCGCCGGATCAGGTATACCGCTACTATTCTATGCTATTGGATGAGATTCCCAATCCGGATCTGCACGTATGTCATTTCCATGTCACAAGGGGTTGGGGCCTTGCCAATGTCCTGGCTGCTCTTCAGGCAGGTATTGAGATCTTTGAGGGGACCCTGGGAGGTACAGGAGGACAGCCGACCAATTTTCTTGACAGGACACCAGTTACCGGCACTGGGTCCTATTATTATAGAGATCCCAATGTGGTAGGACTTGTCACCTTTGAAGACATGTGTGTCATGATGGATGAAATGGGTATTGATATCGGGGGTATCGATATTGACAGGATTCTGGAGCTTGGCACCCTGATGGAAAAGACCATTGGCAGAAGACTGCGCTCAGAGTCCATCCTCAACGGCAGGATTCCAAAAGAGCCCAGGGAGGAATTCAAAAGGCCCAAGTTACATGCTGACAAGAAAAAATTTGGAGAAAAACCCGGTCAACTCATCCCTGACGGCTGGCCGGAAAAGGCCGAGGTACCGAAAGATCTTTTGGAAAGAAAATAAGATTTTTTCAAAGTGCTAATTTGTTACGATTTTTTCTTTGTGACTTTGTGACTTAGCGGCTAAATACATACAATGAAAGCAGATAAGACCAGAAAAACTGTAGCCGACGGTTCAATCGAACTGCGAGAACTTATAAGTTTTTCCTCTTATCTCTTGGATCAGCTAAATGAGGGGATACTTATAGCTGATGAGAACTGTATTGTTAGGTATGTTAACCCCCGATATACCAAAATTACAGGAGTAGAGTTCGATGAAATCGTTGGCAGGCCTTTATTGGAGCTAAGGCCCAACGCCATGCTCCCTGAGGTCATAAAGGAGAATCGGGCAGTTGAAGGTGTTTATCGAAAAGAAGGATCGGTTGAATATGTTGTTAACATCAGCCCTCTTGTAATTAATTCAAAGATTGTCGGCGGCGTTTCCATTGTCATGGACATAACAACGGTCAGAAAAATGGCCAGAGACCTGGACAGGTCAATTTCAAAACTAAAAAAGATTGAAAGCAGTATTAGAAGTATCTTCCCGTCTCGATATACATTTAAAGATATTTTAGGAAAAAGCTCCGAAATAAAAAGCGCCATACAGATAGCTGCAAGAGCAGCACATAGCGATTCAAATATCCTTATCCGGGGTGAGAGCGGAACAGGCAAAGAAATGTTTGCTCATGCCATTCATCAAGAAAGCGAACGACATGGAAAGCCTTTTATTCCAGTAAATTGTGCTGCCATTTCTCCTTCCTTGCTTGAAAGCGAGTTGTTTGGCTACAGTGAAGGAGCATTCACTGGGGCAAAAAAGGGTGGAAAAATAGGGCTGCTGGAACTTGGCAATCACGGGACTGTTTTGTTGGATGAAATCGGTGATATGAATGCAGCCCAACAGGCCAAGATCCTGCGTGTTTTGGAGGATAATCGTTTCCTGAAGGTTGGCGGAACCAAAGAAAAGGAAATTGACATACGTGTAATTTCTTCTACTAACAAAGACCTTGAATCACTTATGGATAAAGGTCTTTTTCGACAAGACCTTTATTACCGGTTGAATGCCGTGCAAATCAATATACCCACCTTAAGGGAAAGACCGGGGGACATACCTCTAATTGCCAATTCATTTCTCAAGAAATTTTCAACTGGCGGAAAGAAAAAGCCAAAGATTTCAGGCCAGGCCATGAATAAACTGAAAAGTTATTCCTGGCCTGGCAATGTTCGCGAGTTAAAGCATGTAATTGAATATTGTGTTCTTATGAGTGACGATTTGATAACGCATAATCATCTTCCTTCCAGAATAGTGGCTGGAAGCGGAGATACTTTTCAAAGACCTTCTGAGATTCATCCACTTAAAGAATCAACAAAAGCTTACCAAAAGCGGTTAATTCAGCAGGTAATCCATAGTTTTGGTAATAATCTGGAAGGTAAACGAAAGGCAAGTCAAGCTTTAGGCATTTCACTATCCTCCCTTTATCAAAAGTTAAGCCCATAAGTTTAACCATAGTATATTCCAAATACCTGGAATAATTATTCCGTATTTTTAGAATTCCAAAGGGCTCTATTCCTTTTCCTACAACAAACGAACCCACACAACCATGTCATTTTACAGAGTTTCTCAATTCTTTACTCGCATATTTATTTGCGGCACATTATTTGCTGCTTGATAACCGTTCAGGGGTTCAGGGTTCATCGTTCAGGGTTATACTCCGCATGGTCACACAATGCGTTTTCCATTCTCTTTCCCAAGCTCCAGTTTTGAAACATACTTGTATGGTTGGAACTTGAAACTTATTTGGAATTTCTATTTTAATCAAACATACACGGACGGCTAATTATGGTTAATCACGAATCCGGAGGTCTGAACGCATTAGAGGGTATTAAAATAATAGATCTATCTCGAGTTTTAGCCGGCCCATTTTGTACAATGCTCCTTGCTGATATGGGTGCTGAGGTTATCAAAGTGGAGATCCCGGTTAAGGGTGATGATTCCAGGAGCTTCCCCCCTTTCAAAGAGGGCCAGGGTACTTATTTTATCAATTTCAATCGAAATAAAAAGAGTATCGTTTTAGATCTCAAAAACTCATCTGATGTCGATAAATTCTTAGAAATTATTAAATCAATGGATGTCCTTGTAGAAAACTTTCGCCCCGGCACTATGGAGAAGATGGGATTAGGCTATGAAAGGTTAAAAAAAATAAACAATCAGCTCATCTATGCCTGCATTTCCGGCTTCGGACATTATGGCCCGTATAAGGACAAGCCTGGTTACGATATCATAGGCCAGGCTGTGGGCGGCATTATGAGTATAACCGGATGGCCGGATGGCCCCCCCACAAGAACAGGGACTGCCATTGCAGACATCCTTGCTGCACTTTTTTGTACAATAGGTATCCTGTCTGCTCTGCAAGCTCGAAATATCTATGGCAAAGGTCAGAAAATAGATGTCGCACTTGTTGATTCTGTTGTTTCTGCCATTGGGACAATTTTACAAATCTACCTGGTGGAAAAACGAATTCCGAAGCGGTCTGGAAACAAATATGACTTTATTGCCCCTTACGAGGCATTTATGGCAAAAGATGGTTGGTTTGTTTTGGGGGTGGGTAATGACAATCTCTGGAAAAAATTCTGTGATTCAATAAACAGAAAGGATTTGATAAATGACGAACGTTTCAAAACCAATGCTGAAAGGATTAAATACAATAAAGAATTAGCAGAAATAATAGGAGGCTGGTCAGTTAATTTTACGGTAAAAGAGATCATTTCTGCCCTCGAAAAGAGTGGGGTTCCGGCTGCGCCGATCAACAATCTTGCCCATATTGTTAATGATCCTCATATTGCCATCGCCCGGGAAATGATTCAAAAAATTGTCCATCCTATTGCTGGTGAAGTTAAAATAACTGGAAATCCAATAAAGATGAGTGAAACAAATCCTCAAATCTTTAAAAGTTCTCCTCTACTTGGTGAACATACCGATTACGTTTTAAATCGATATGTATATAAAAAATAACTAAGGTTAAACCAATATTCTGGAAAACTTTATTTTGGTCTTGTAAGCAGCTGAAATAACTACGCGCAATTTAGGCTTCTTTATGGGCTGAAATTTGCAGAACAATTTGAGTATATTGACATTTCAATGTCTTGCAATTCTGCCTTTGCGGAATATGGGATTAGCGGGAAATTATCAATTTGTGCTAAAAAACTTAACGGTACCAATAAATAAGGGCATGGTTATCAACATTAACAAAAACAAATTTAAGGGAGGTAGGAGATGAAAAAAAAATTAAGTATCATTTTACTCGGTATCGTATTAATTGGGGGGTTTATTTGTAATAAGGCAATAGCAGAAAAAAAGAATTTACTTATGGGGTCTACACGTAGCGCAAGTAGTCACTATGCTTATTTTGTCGCTGCTGCAAAAGTTATTAATGATAATGTACCTGAAGTGAATGTCTCGGTTGTTGAAACAGGTGCTACTCGTGATAATATTTTAAGAATGAGTAAAAAACAGCTTGATTTCGGCTTAGTGACAACAAATGTTCTATACGAGGCTTATCATAAATTGGGGATGTGGAAAGAAAATCCCCAACCCAATTTAAGATATCTTTGGTCTTATACTATAGCTCCTCAAAATTATGTTATACGAAAGGATTCAAATATTGAAAGTATCTACGACTTAGAAAATAGAAAATTCAATCCAGGGATGAGAGGTTCGGCTAGCGAAAAAACCACTGAAGCAGTTCTTAAAATATTGGGCATTAAACCTGATTATTTCCGTGGTAGCACATCTGATGCAGTTGCTTCCATTAAAGACAAACGAATAGTCGGCTATGCGAAGTCTGGAGCTGGTAACAAACTCGATGGTTCCAGCCAAGATATTGCCGCTTTGGTTCCGATTACTGTCCTAAATTTTTCAGATGAGGATAAAGAAAAAGTTCTGAAAGAAGCAGCTTTTCTGACTTTTGTAAAAATACCTGCAGGAAGTGCTAGGGGGGTTGGAGAATACCAAACTTATGCCTTCGTTGTCGGAACTGCTGCCCCTAAAGATTTTCCAGAAAATCTAGCCTATAAAATTGTTAAGGCTGTTTGTGAAAATGTAGAGCACCAGGCTGCAGCCTTTCCACCTCTAAAAAGATTTGATATTGCGCAAGCCACCATAGACACGGCTGTATCTCCTCTCCACGTTGGTGCTATCAGATATTTTAGGGAACGAGGATTCAAGATTAAAAAAGAACAGATTCCTCCAGAGATGAAATAGCAAGGTTTTGCAAAAAAGGGGAGAAGTAAATCTTCTCCCCTTTCTTTGTATGTAGGGTACCGATGATGAGTGAGACTAAACAAAAAAGTCTTTTTAATCACCAAAGGGAAAGGTTTCAGCTAAAATGGGCAGAATTTAGTAGTATTGTCGCTGTTGCTTTCTGCTGTTTTCAACTCTATACAGCAGGTGTGGGCCCTTTTCCGAACTTAATCCAGAATAGCATATTTATTGGATTTACTCTTGTCTTAGGATTGGGACTTTATACTGGAACAAAGAAAGAAAATTTGGCGAAATACTTCAAAGCCATGAATATTTTATTGATTTTATTAACCGTCATTCCTGTAATCTACGTAATAATTAATTATGATTGGATTATGGAACATCCTGCTGAATCAACTAATGTTGAAATATTGCTGGCAATTATTTTGGTAGCTATTGTTTTAGAAATGGCCCGCCGAACCATCGGATTGTTTTTTCCATGCTTTGCTCTATTATCGATTCTTTATGCTTATTTTGGCAACCTTGTCCCTGGATTTTGGGGACACAGGGGATTCGGTTTTAGTTTTATCTTTGAAAATCTGTTCCATGGAACAAGTGGAATTTTTGGGCTGTTGGTATGGATAGGGGCGACATTGATTGCAATCTTTATTATCTTTGGTAATTTTTTGTTACATACCGGAGCTGGAGAAACCTTTATTGATTTGTCAAGTATCATCGCCGGTCGTAGTACTGGAGGAGCAGCAAAAATTGCTGTAATCGCAAGTGCTTTTTTTGGTATGATATCAGGGAGCGCCGTTGCAAATGTTGCCACAACCGGAAATTTTACCATCCCTATGATGAAAAGACTGAAATATTCGCCAGCATTAGCAGGTGCTGTGGAAGCAACTGCTTCCACAGGCGGACAAATTACCCCCCCTATTTTGGGGGCTGCGGCTTTCTTGATGGCCGAAATTTTAGGTATCAACTATTTATATATAGTAGTAGCCTCAATCTTTCCAGCATTATTATTTTATATCGGTGTATTTTCAGCCATCCACTTTACCGCAAAAAAAGTAGGGCTCCCTGTTGTTCCGAAAGAGGAAATGCCTTCCCTTAGAAAAGTGTTGACTATAAGGAGAAGTTCAATAATCACTGTTCCTATTATTGTACTATTCTATTTTCTACTTAAAGGTTATACAGCTAACACAGCAGCTTTCTGGGCAACGATTACCCTGATTTTATTGTATATAGGTATCTCGAAATGGACCCGAGAAGGTATCTTAATAAAAATTAAGGCCCTGATAAGAGCATTAGAATCAGCAGGAAAGGGATTAGTCGTCGTCGGTTCCCTTTTAATATGCGCTCAGATACTAATTTCGATGATTAATTTGACTGGTATTGGGATTAAGATGTCTGAGACGATTATAAGCCTCAGTGGCGGAACACTTTGGATCGCTCTGATTTTAGCAGCAATTGTTGCGATGATCTTAGGGATGGGCATTCCATCAACAGCAGCTTATATTTTAGTGGCCTCAGTTCTTGCACCAGCTTTAATTTCTTTACAAGTTGAAATCTTATCGGCCCACCTTTTCCTTTTCTATTATGCGATCGTGTCAGTGATTACGCCCCCTGTGTGTGCAGCAGTATTTGTAGCCTGTGGTATTTCCGGTGCAGATTGGTGGGAAACTGCTAAAATTACAGTAAAACTGGCCGCTGTAAAGTATGTTATCCCGTTTTTATTTATATTTCATCCAGAATTATTGTTTAAGGGTAACATTTTCAATATAGGAATAACCGTCCTTTTTGCAACTTTATTTTGCATATCAGTAAGTGCTTTAACTTCAAATTACTTCTTGTACAAAACAAACCTAACTGACAAACTTTTATTGTTTTTAATAATTGTATTATCAGTAACGATTAAACTGAATTTCCTTATCCCGATTTTAGCAATCGGCTCACTCTTCTTATTAATATATAAGCAAAAAAGGGAAATAAGAAAAGTGGCTTTAGTTAATGAATGAAAGAAATCGCTGACAAATTAAAGGTCTATTCGAGATAAAAAATTCCCTATTTCTAAAATTTCTTTTTAAGGAAAGAAGCTTTAAGGAAACCGGTATAGACTTAAATGATTTAACCAAGATTTATTGTAGAACCTAAAATCTATAACAAGTTTAACTATTTTAATGATATCAGCTTATTAGAAAAAATCTATTCACCTAATAGTTTATTTAAATTATATCTTTTAATTCCAAGCAGTTATAGCTCGCTTGCAGCTTTTAGGTAGGAGAATATAAATTGATCAGAATATTAACCGATTTATTTGTTAACAGTTTCAAAAAAAATGGCCCAAAGACAGCTATTATCTTCCTAAAAAGAGGTGAGATTATCTTGCGGGCTTCCTTCTCAGACTTAGATAAAGAGTCCAACAGTATGGCCAATGTATTTCTGGAAATGGATGTCAAAAAGGGGGACCGTGTAATCCTCTATATACCTAAGTGTCTTGAGCATGTGGTAGCCCACCTTGCCATCCAGAAAATCGGGGCCATAATAGTCCCATTAAACCCGGGGTTTAAGAAAAAAGAGATGGAATATTTTCTAACCGACTCCGGAGCAAAAATGGCCATCGTTGGAAAATCTGAAGAAACCTTAATGCGTGAATTAAAATACAAACTGGAACTGATCACTGTTGATACAAATCTTCCCTATTATAACTGGAAAAAGGTATTCTCCCGGGCCTCAACTATAATGCCAATTGCTGAAATAGGCCCCAATGATCCAGCAATGATCATCTATACCTCAGGGACAACAGGTCAACCTAAAGGGGCCGTGCTTACCCATGGAAATTTAGCCCATGATGCCCTCAATATCATTAAAATATGGGAAATAACGGATACCGATGTTCT
This sequence comes from Desulfobacterales bacterium, assembly GCA_022013615.1. The sequence goes on from JAKLQB010000650.1 coordinate 24,287, forward strand.
ATGTCACACCCTCCCTTTATTCCATATACATGGGCTTTGTTTTGCAATGCACACGTCCCTGATAGCTGGCGCCAAAATGGTCATGCTTGAGGAATTCAGAGCGGATCGAGTCATCAATGTCTTATCACAGACGGAAGGCGAACTTGCCTGTAATGTTTTTATGGCTGTTCCAACTATGTACACCAATATGATCAATTCCCTTAAAGGAAAAACTATTGACTTTAGCCATATACGATTGCTCACTTCTGGTTCTGCTCCATTGTTGCCCGGAGACTTTTATAAAATAAAGGAGGTCTTTGGTCAGGAACCTGTTGAGAGAGAGGGAATGACAGAAACCGGGATGAATTTTTCAAATCCTGTAAGGGGTAAAAGAAAGCCCGGGTCCATCGGATTGCCCCTGCCAGACCTTGATGTGAGGATTGTAGACCCTGACACCTTTGCGGATGTGGATCCAGGCCAGGAGGGCGAAATTTGGCTTAGGGGCCCGGCCGTTACCCCGGGTTACTGGCGAAAGCCTGAGGAGACAGCAAAGGCGTTTGAAGAAGGCTGGTTCAGGACCGGTGATCTGGGAAGGGTCGATGAAGACGGATACTACTACCTGACAGACCGCATCAAGCATATTATCATCTCAGGGGGCGAAAATGTGTCCCCAAAGGAGGTTGAGGTAGTTATAAACCAGATTGAGGATGTGGTTGAGTCTTCGGTGGTTGGAATCCCGGACGAAAAATGGGGAGAAAAGGTGGTTGCAGCCGTTGTCAAAAAATCTGGCTCCGGGATTGAACCAGGAGAGATAATAAACTACTGTAAGGAACATCTCCATAACTGGAAATGCCCCAAGGACATTATTTTTCTGAAAGAATTGCCAAAAAATAATATGGGAAAGGTACTGAAAGAAGAGGTAAAGAAATCTTTTAAGCACTGAAAATAAAAATACCCCGCAGTTTGCTGCGGGGTATCAAAATAAATGATTTTGTGCCTTTTAACGAGGCAGTCTCCGGGGAGTTATATCAGAAAATATCGAAAATTCGTCCTCCGATTCATACCTGTTACTCAAGCACCACAAGAGTAGCCTCCGCCTCCACGGCATCTCCCTTCTTGCATTTCACCTCTTTTACCGTGCCGGATTCGCTGGCAACCACAGGCAGTTCCATCTTCATGGCCTTTATACTTCAACGCTCGGGCGTCATAGAAGATCTATTCACTGTTATGCGCATGTGGTTCGGGCCCTTTCGCGGCGGGTTAGCCATCGGAACGGTGATCATTTGCACCGTCATGGCAGCTATGACCGGTATCGTTGGCGCGGCCGTGGCTACCATGGGTATCCTGGCCCTGCCTGCCATGCTCAACCGCAAATACGACAAACGCATCGCCCTGGGTTGCATTTGCGCTGGCGGTACTTTAGGCATTCTTATCCCACCCAGCGTTATTACCGTCGTCTATGCTGTTACGGCCGGCGTGTCCATTGGTAAGATGTTTATGGGCGGCGTTGGGCCAGGCATTTTGCTGTCTTCTCTTTTCATCATATACATTGCTGTGCGATGCTGGCTTCAGCCGGAACTTGGCCCTGCCCCGTCAAAACAGGAGCGTGAACAGTACTCGTTCAAGGTCAAGCTCATCGCTCTCAGGGCTGTCATCCTGCCCATCCTGCTCATCATAGGTGTGCTCGGCTCCATCTATGCCGGGATCGCCAGCCCCACCGAGGCGGCCGGGGTAGGCTGCGTTGGGGCCATCATATCAGCCGCCATCTATCGTAAGCTGACCTGGGAGAACATCAGGGAGTCAGTTTACTCCACTGCCAGGACCACTGCTATGATCCTGTGGATCACTATTGGCGCCCGCTGCTTTATCTCAGTCTTCTCGGCCGTGGGCGGCGACGAGCTGATTGCGCATTTCGTTTCTGGCATGGAGATAAACCGCTGGATCGTTCTAATTCTGATACAGCTAATGCTTGTCTTTCTCGGCCTCTTTTTGGACGAAATCGGCATCATCCTGCTCTGCGTACCCATCTTTCTACCTATTATTAAGGCACTGAATTTTGATCCGATCTGGTTCGGTATCCTGTTTCTGGTCAACGCCCAGATGGACTACATCACCCCGCCCTTCGGCTACACCCTATTCTACCTGAAGGGCGTGGCCCCGGAAGGTGTGACCATGGGTGATATTTATCGCTCCATCATTCCCTTCGTTCTTCTTCAGGCTATAGGGCTGGCGCTATGCATGCTCTTTCCACAGATCGTGCTCTGGCTTCCCAATTTGATGAAATAATACCGGAAAAACAATTTGCATCTTGTAATACATTGAGTATAATGAAACACGTAATGGAGGTTAAAGTCTTGGGCCAGCCCATCATCATACTTCTTACATCATATCGAGAACGGCTTTGCATCCGCAAACAGTGTGACGTCCTTATTACTCTTAACCCAACATACTACAAAAACGATTTCCCGGAATTGGCAATCCTTGATTAACTTCTGAAAGCTGTATGAAATGGAAAAACTCGTCATCACCGTAGCATTAACTGGAAACGTTCCGACTAAGCAGATGAATCCCCACGTGCCTGTTACTCCTGATGAAATTGCCGCCGATGTCCGCAGGTGTGCTGATGCGGGAGCAGTCCTCTTTCACGTGCATGCCAGAGATGCCCGGCACCAGCCTACCCTGGAGCCATCTGCTTATAAGAAAAATGTCTGCAAAATCAAGGAGATTGCCCCTGAAGTTATTATTCAGTTGTCCACAGGGGGCAGGGCTGGAAAAGATTGGGAAGCGAGGGTTAATCCCATCCGCTTGCTTCCGGAAATGGGCTCTTTTACCACGGGTTCTAACAACCTCCCGGGCATCGTCTATGAAAACTCACCTCAATTCATTGAATATCTGGCCCGGGTTTATCAGGAAACAGATGTTAAGCCTGAAATCGAAGTTTTTGAAACCGGCATGATAAACAATGCTATGTACCTACAGAATAAGGGGCTGATACGCCCTCCCCTTCATTTTGATTTTGTTCTGGGAGCCCCTGGCGCCATGCCGGGAACTTTAAAAAACCTGCAATTCCTGTCGGAAACCATTCCTCAAGACTCCACATGGACAGTGGCGGGCATCGGCAAGGCTGAGATTCCCTTATCCACTGCCGCAATCGTCATGGGCGGACATGTGCGCGTGGGGCTTGAAGACAATCTATCTATGCCCGATGGTTCCCAGGCATCCAACCCCTTGCTGGTTGAAAAGATTGTTCGCATCGCCCGTGAAGTGGGCCGGAAAATAGCTACACCTGATGAGGCCCGTTCCATTTTGTCTCTCAACCCCACTTATAAGGACCGAATTTTGAATTTGTCCAGTCAACTCTGACCTGTAAAACGGGTGGCTTTCACCGAACTTTTTTCACCGCAAAGACGCAGAGGTCGCAGAGAAATGATTTGTTATTTTGCTTTTCGCTGACCCCGAAGGAATAGGCTCCGCATTCCATGGGGCGGAGGACGCCGAAAAGC
>JAKLQB010000651.1 GCA_022013615.1 Desulfobacterales bacterium
GGGCTTGTTCTTTCTGATGAGGAAATCTGTGAAGAAGTTCAACTAAGCTACTTCTAAATTTCCAAGATAGTTATTGAAAAATAATTCTGCAAGAGCGTGCGCTTGGGGAATGTGTGTGTCGGCATCTATCAGTATTTTATCCGGCAGATTTCGATCCTTTATATGTTTGAACTCTTCCTGTCCGGCTTCCAGCCATTCAGAGATCATGTCCTTTGTGATTTCAAAGTGAAACTGGAAACCATAACTCTTAGTGCCGATGCGCATTGCCTGGTTGAGGTAATCTTCAGAACTGACAAGCCGGACTGCTCCATCAGGGAGGTGGAATGTATCTCCATGCCACTGAAAGACGAAAAATTTTTCTGGAAATGATTTTAGAAATGGGTCTTTCATGCCTTGATCTGTCAGCCGAACGGCGTACCAGCCGATCTCCTTTTTTGGGCCTTTTGAAACCATGACCCCGGATGCCTTTGCCATAAGCTGGGCCCCTAAGCAAAAACCAATCACAGGTCGGTCTTGCTCAAGCGCTTCCCGTATGATCCTTGTCTCCTGCGCTAAAAATGGATAGACGTCCTCTTCGTAAACGTTCATGGGCCCTCCCATAACCACCAGCAGTGTATATTCCTGACAGTTCTTGGGAAAGGCCTCTCCACGATATAAATGAATGGTTTTTCTGTCCCATTTCCTCTGATTTAGAATATTTCCAATAATACCCGACCCTTCACCTTCAACATTCTGAAATATGAGTGCCCTGTGTGTCATCTTCTCTCTCGCAATCTTACAGTTTCTGATTCCTCGTATGTGACTCCGCAACGCTGGAGTCTCTTTTTCGATCAAACTGGCCGCTTCGGCGGTCAGAGGCGGCGCTGAACCCTATTTGGATAGCGTTTATCTTTAACACAATTGGAACAAATAAGCACCACTCAAATTTTAACCAGGGTGTAAGCATTGACAGAACAGCTCCGACTGCCGCAGCCAGGTTTGTGCTCACAGATATAATTTAGATATGTTATGGTGTAATGTGTCTACAAGGTGTTATGGGGTGCAGATTGTTCGAATAAATATGAATGTTTTATTTGCATTGAAATGATTTACTGCATTAGATAAACTATATAATTTTATAGTTGGTTTTTCCATCCTTAAAAGGAGGTCAAATGATATGACTGATCGGATTAGAACCCTACAAAAAGAGTTGCAGGAGGCATTATCAACGCGGGATGCGGCACTTTATAGAAAAATTCAACGTACACTGGGAGCTCATCTACAAGAAGCCTCTGAGAACCTGGATTGGCTTTACGCCAACATGCATCCTTACTTTTTCATCACCATGAAGGAAGAAATCGAGGCGATCGTTAATCTGGCCGGATCCCTCCACAATGTCGTAAATCAGAAAAAAATCACTCTGATAGACCAGGAAGAAAATCTCATCGTGGCTCGTCTTGATCTCCCTGGTTCGCTATACGATACCCTGAAAACACTTCGGGAGCGAGATATCTCCTATGCTGAAATGATACACTCATATGGACCTATCCCTGGTGCCAAAAGGGACCTGGAAATTCAGAAGTTCGAGTTCGAGCAGAAAAGTAACGAGGAAATCGCTGGAGCAGGAAAGGCGAAAATTCCAAAGGGGACCAGGAAGGCTGTGGCTGCTGAAATGAAGCGCCTGTATCATGAGTTTGACCCAGAGGAACTGGATAAGGTTCTGGATCTCCTGTGGCATAACAACCAAACCTATGTGCGTATTTCGCCCTCTGAGAGGATCGCAAGGATCCTGTGGCTTTTCCTTCAGGCAAGAAGGCATGACGGCCTTTACCTCGACGTGGAAAAAGCGGAACAGGTGTCCCGTTACAGGGAGTCACGTATCCTGTTCTCCGTGGGAAACCCGGAACAGAGGGGGTTTTTGGCTCAGGTGAGTGAGGTGTTCCAGCGGCTCAATATTGGAGTACGACGTTCCTATTGTCTTAGCATTAGCACGGGAGTTCACCCGTATTTCCTTGGGACGTTCTATGTCACACCTCGTGATGGCAAATTGATAGAAAAGGATTCAGAACTATTCCGAATATTGAAGACGGAGCTTTACAATACACAGATTTTATCAACTGACAGGAGCACTTATAAAAATTTTTTGGTGAATAGTATAATGACGGGAGAGGAGGCGTCTCTAACCAATGCATTCATTGCATTTTGCCACACTACCCTGTCCCATAGCCACCCGGATCGCTTTGACCTGGAGGTAATCAAGAGTGCCTTTCAATCTGATCCGGATTTTACGTTAAAACTTATATACGTTTTTAGAAAAAGATTCGATCCAGATGTGAAAAACAGGCAAAAAGCATTTGAAAAAGCGTTAAGCGAAATTAGTAAAGCTATCGAAAGCTACAACACTGGACACAGATATTTAGACGAAGTCAGGGAAACGATATTTCGAACCTGTCTCTTATTCATCTCCTACACTCTCAAGACCAATTTTTTTGTACCTGAGAAGCATACCCTGGCTTTTCGCCTGGATCCTGCGTACTTAGCCGAGCTTGGGCCAGAGTTCACATCGGACCTGCCCCAGGACACGCCCTTCCGAATCACCTTCTTTTTCAGCCGATACGGGATGGGATATCACATTGGTTTCTCAGATATTGCCAGGGGGGGGTGGCGGACCATCATCTGCACAACTCAGGACGAGTATACCATAAATACTAACACACTTTTCCGAGAGGTCTTCGTTCTTGCTCACACCCAGCACCTCAAAAACAAAGACATTTACGAAGGAGGTTCCAAACTGACTGTGGTCCTTGACGCAGAGGACTGCGATTCTCCTGAATCTGTGACCCAGCGCCTTTACAAGGCTCAGTATGGTATAAACAATGCGTTTCTCGATATTTTTGTGACTGAGAACGGTCATGCCAAAAACCCACGAGTAGTGGACTATTATGGAGAGGATGAGCCCATTGAACTGGGACCTGACGAGAATATGCATGATTCCATGATCGAGCATATTGCTATGCAGTCCGTGAAGCGTGGGTATATTCTTGGTATAGGCATTATGTCAAGCAAGCGCGTAGGAATCAACCACAAGGAGTATGGCGTCACTTCAAGGGGTGTGGTGAAGTTCGCAGAGATTGCCATGAGGGAACTCGGTATCGACATTTACAAGGATGCTTTCACAGTGAAGTTTACTGGTGGAACTAACGGGGATGTGGCAGGGAATTGCATCCGTATCTTGTTGGAGCGGTGCCCTCAAGCGCAGATCCAAAGCATTGTAGACGGAACAGCAGGATTGTTCGACCCGGATGGGGCAGACCGGGGAGAGTTAGATAGGTTGGTGCTTAAGAGCGATTTGGACCGTTTTTCACCGGAGGCGCTTCACCCCGGAGGTTTTATGCTTTTTCGTCGGGAACGTCGAAAGGACGGTCTACGAGAACTGCACAGGAAAGTGATCCGCACAGATTCGGGCGTTGAGGAGCACTGGATCACTGTGGATGAGTTTCACAGGGAAGTAGACGACCTGGCCTTTTCGGTTTCAGCAGATCTCTTCCTTCCTTGCGGGGGGAGGCCGGAGACCATTGACGGAAATAATTGGAATAGGCTTTTTGCTGGTGATGGAACCCCCACCGCCAGGGTGATTACGGAAGGGGCGAATTCCTTCATTACTCCTGAGGCTCGGGTAGAAATTCAGAAGAGAGGTGTAGTAGTTATACGCGATGCTTCGGCCAATAAGTGCGGTGTGATTTCCTCCTCTTACGAGATTATCGGCAACCTTCTCATGAAGGAGAAGGAGTTCCTTGATCACAAAGACGCTTATGTGAAAGATGTGCTCGCTATCCTTGATAAGAGGGCTGAAGAGGAGGCGAACTTGATCTTCAAGAGGTATCGGGAAAGTGAGGGAAGACAGCTATATACCGAAATCAGTCATTCCATTAGCACAGAAATAAATAGGCACTATGCCAGGCTGTTTGACTTCTTTCAGGGCCAACCAGAGTTGTCAGGCCAGCCGCTTTTCCGAAAAGTGCTCTTGAATCACCTTCCCTCCTTTATCAGGGAAAACCCGAAGTATCGAGCACGGGTAAAAAATTTGCCACCGAAGATCAAATCTGCCATCCTTGCAAGTGAGATTGCCTCGTTTATCGTGTATCATGGCGGCTGGGAAATTGATTTTGAAAGTAGACTTAAGGAATATTTAAAGCAGCAATTTGCCTGATAATGGAGAACATTACACCTAAAACGTACGACAGATACATCAAAGCACTTACGGATATCAGCCGGGCCATTACGTCCGATCTGTATTTGGAAGATATTCTGAAACTTATCGTGATGGTGACGGCAAAAGTGACAGGTGTTGAAATCTGTTCTCTGTGGCTCATAGACGAAAGCAAAAACCCGAAGAAGATCCGGCTGAAGGCCACCCAGGCAATTGACCCGGAATATTTAAAGGACCGCTCATTAAATATGGATGAAGGGGTAGTGGGCTTTGTGGCCACTCATAACAAACCACTCATCCTTATGGATGTATTAAAGGAGCCCCGGTTTAAAGAAAAGGAGATGGCCAAAAAGCTTGGGCTGGTATCAATGGTCAGTGTGCCGCTTCATGCAAAGGAAAAAAAGGTGATAGGGGTTTTTAACTGTTTTACTGCAAAACCTCATGAGTTTTCCGAACCAGAGGTAAACCTCATAACGGCCGTTGCCAATCAAGCAGCCGTTGCCATCCTGAACACTGAACTTATGGTCAAAACCAAAGTGATCCAGGAGGAGCTTAATACCCGCAAGTTAGTGGAAAGGGCAAAAGAGATACTTATGCGCCAACGCAACATGAATGGGGATGATGCCTTCCGATGGATACAAAAACGCAGTATGGATTCCCGCAAATCCATGCGCGATGTGGCCGAAGCAATCCTGCTTTCGGAGGAATTAGGATATTATTCCAGTATACCTCACGCCTTAAAGTGATTCTTTAACAAATTTCCTTTTTTAATTACAAACCTCGTTAAATGGTTGAGTCGTTGAGTGGTTAAGTGGTTACATTTATTTGAATTCATATCGTTTGCCCAAAAATTGGACACTTGATATGGTTTAAGCTCTAATCCCGCCGAGGCGGTACTTGTTTTCCAACTCAACTATTAGGCTACTTACCTATTTGACGATCTGTGAATTATCACTAAAAAATACTTGACAAACCCAACAAATATGGGTAATCATCTCAAGTTCCGCACAAAGGCGTGTGGAGTCATTTCTTGGAAGTAGACAAAGGCGTCTTGCTCCTATTGGGGCAGGTGCCTTTTTTTTGTTATATTGATTTTCAAAGGAGGAAAATTATGAATCTACAGAGACCCAATTCTAATGACGCTCTTGAAACTAAAAATCGTTCTCGGAATGTGGTCCCTCAGTCCGGCATATGCAGTAAATGTATTGACGGATGCAAGGGAAATTGCGATTTGTTCAGGGCTACTTTCCGGGGGAGAGAACTCCTTTACCCGGAGCCTTTTGGGAGCGTAACAGCAGGTGCGGACAAAGACTACCCGGTTGACTATTCCCACCTGAATATTATGGGATATGCCCTGGGAGCAAAGGGAGTGGAACCAGATCCTGATAAAGCCACTTTTCCGGCGGTTAATACTGAAACGTCTTTTGGCGTCACTGAAAAGGTAAAGATGAAAGTGCCCATATTCACTGGTGCCCTTGGCAGCACTGATATTGCGCGCAAAAACTGGGAGCATTTTGCAATAGGGGCTGCCATAAGCGGTATCAGCCTGGTTTGCGGTGAAAATGTAGTGGGAATTGACCCGGAACTGGAACTCGACAGCAATGGCAAGGTTACTAAATCCCCTGAGATGGACCGTCGTGTCAGAGAATATCGCCGCTACCATGAAGGCTATGGGGATATTTTTGTTCAGATGAATGTTGAGGACACGCGCAACGGCGTAGCCGAATACGTCATTGAAAAACTTGGGGTAGAGACCATTGAGCTAAAATGGGGCCAGGGCGCAAAGTGTATTGGCGGGGAAATCAAGGTAGGCTCCTTAAAGCGGGCAATAGAACTGAAAAAGCGAGGTTATATAGTAACGCCTGACCCGGAAGCCCCCGCTTCCCAGGCAGCTTTTAAGGCCGGTCCTTTGAAGCAATTCGAGCGCCATTCCCGCCTCGGATTCATTGATCAGGAGGGCTTTATGAAGGAGGTAGCAAGGATTCGAAAGCTCGGCGCCAAACGTATAACGCTTAAAACAGGCGCTTATCCTATGAGAGAGCTGGCCATGGCAATACGATGGTCCAGCGATGCAGAAATAGATCTCTTGACCATTGACGGCGCACCGGGCGGTACGGGCATGAGCCCCTGGAGGATGATGAACGAATGGGGTATACCCTCCATATACCTGCATTCCATGGCGTATGACTTGTGCGAGCGTCTGGCCCAAAAGGGTAAACGGGTGCCGGATATCTCTTTTGCAGCCGGTTTTTCCTCAGAAGATCATGTCTTCAAGGCGCTGGCTCTGGGAGCCCCTTACTGTAAGGCCGTCTGTATGGGCCGGGCTTTGATGATCCCTGGCATGGTGGGAAAAAACGCTGAAAAGTGGCTAAGAGGTGAAGATGGCGGGCTTCCTGCAACAGTATCAAGGTTCGGTTCCACAAAGGAAGAAATATTTATGAACTATGAGGTCCTGAAGGAGAAATACGGCTCCGAAGTAGATGATCTTCCATTAGGGGCTATTGGTTTATACAGTGCCACAGACAAAATAAGGGTGGGGCTACAGCAGATCATGGCTGGTTCCAGGAACTGGGAGGTCCAATACATAAGCAGAAAGGATATATTTTCTCTTACTGAAGAATGTGCCAAAGTCACGAGTATTCCATATGTCATGGATGCCTATAAGGAAGAGGCACTTGAAATCATTGATGCGTAACATCTTGATATATCGTTATTATTAGTATGAGGGGCGGCTTGAGAACCGCCTTTTTTTTTGCCGGATTGTAAGCTAAGGAAAAAAATCCTATTGGTGGTCAGATCGATTGACAAGGCCATGTAATCGACGTAATAATATAAACATAAGGCATAAGGCTTTCCATTCCTTGCGCCTTTCGCCCTGAGCCTTCACCCTGAACCACAATACTATCTCAACCGGGCAGTAAACACCGTGTAATGAGTACCTATA
>JAKLQB010000061.1 GCA_022013615.1 Desulfobacterales bacterium
CAATTTCAAAAAGAAGCTTAAATAGATTCCGCTTGCAGTGGTAACATCGCTCGGAAGTATTTGATACAATATCCGGGATGCTTAGTTCGTCTAATTGAATAAGAATATGACGAATACCCTTTTTCCGGGCAAAGTCGCAGGCACTTTCGGTTTCCCTGACCGCATGGATAACAGAGTCTGCCGTGACAGCCAGCAGATTCTGTCCTAATGCTTCGTGGGCCATGGCCAGGAGAAAGGTACTGTCAACACCACCTGAAAACGCCACCAGCAGAGAATTCAGTCCCTTCAAATGATGAACCAATTTTTCCTTTTTAAATTTTGCAGAGTCTTTATCCATTTTATAAAAGTTACCCCGGAAAGAGCCTGCTAAAGGCAAACAGGGCTATCTTTTTCATTTATTTCTCCTTACCCAACTATTCCTCGGGCAGGGCCTTAGCGATCTTTTTGCCGAGCTCGTAACAGGCGTCTATACCCTTATCATCGGGCACATAATTGATTCTGACACCGGGATCGATGATATCAAATTTCATCTGTTCAAATTCGCTATTTATCAGTTTAACAGCCTCTCCGCTCCAGCCATATGAACCGAAGGCGGCCGCCACCTTATTCAGAGGCTTAAGCCCCTTCATATATGTCAAAAAGTCGCTCACTGTGGGAAAGAGCCCATTGTTTATGGTAGGTGACCCCATAACAATTGCCCCTGCATCAACTACTTCGGTTATGATATCACTTCGGTGGCAGCTCCGTAGGTGCATGGGGCGGGCATCCACCCCTTCCTCGGCAAGGGAGGCCACAATGGTCTCGGCCATGGTCTCTGTGCTGTGCCACATTGTATCAAAAATGACAACTGCCTTTCTCTTGGGCTTCTGCAGACTCCATTCCACATAGCTGTTGATGATCTTTTCAGGATCTTTTCTCCAGATAATGCCATGATCAGGACAGATCATGTCAATGGCCAGCCCCATCTCTTTCACCTTGTCCACCAGTTTGAGTATCAAGGGGGCGTAAGGGAGCAGGATGTTGGCAAAGTACTTCTTTGCATGGGGCATAATCGCCTCTCCAACTTCGTCATCAAACCTTTCAACTCCTGCATAGTGCTGTCCAAAACCATCGCTGGAAAAAAGGATCTTATCCTCATTTACATAGGTAAACATGCTATCCGGCCAGTGGAGCATCCTGGTTTCCAGGAAAGTGAGGGTTCGCTTTCCCAGACTCAATTCCCCTCCATTTTCCACCGGCTGATAATTCCACTTCTGTGAAAAATGCCGTGAGATATTTTTGTGGCCCATCTTGGAACAATATAGAGGTTTGTCCTCACCAATCCTGTGCATAATCCTGGGCAGTCCCCCTGTATGATCCATTTCGGTGTGGTTGCTGATCACATAATCAATCTTTTTTGGGTCCACTAACTGACTGATCCTCGCAATCAGTTCATCTGCAAATTCCTTTTTCACAGTGTCAATAAGCGCAATCTTTTCATCCATAATCAGGTATGAGTTATAGGTGCTTCCCTGATAAGTGGAATACCCGTGAAAATCCCTGATGTTCCAATCAATTACGCCCAGCCAGTAAATGCCCTTTGAAATTTCGACCGGTTTCATTTTTTTATTTTCCTCCTTAATAGTTCTTCGAAATTCAATTTTTGATTATCTTTAATTAATGCTTTTTACACCCCTAAGTAAAGAAAAAACGTAACCGTTCACGGGTTCAAAGGTTCAGAGGTTCAGAGGTTCAAAGTGTGAACGCTTACGAAAAAACATAAGGAGGCACTATCGCCCTATTTTTTACAAGGCCTCTTTTGCTAAGTCCTTCACCTGGTAGATCTTAATCTTGCGGTCCCTGTAAATTGCAATTCTATCATCATCGTTTGCAAGACGTTCCATCTGGTAACGGGCCTCTCTTGCACCCAGCAGCCCAAGGGCCCATGCAGCCAGCCCTCTGAGTGTGGCATCCCGGGCTTCCAGGAAGCGCAGCAGATGTGGAACAGCATCCCGAATCAACTTCGGTCTTACCTGTGCCA
>JAKLQB010000062.1 GCA_022013615.1 Desulfobacterales bacterium
AGCAGAGGCAAATCAATCCTCGGTCCCGCTGGTGTCAATAACCTCTGATATTGACCTGCGGGATCGGGATCGGGGTACGCTGACCGAACTTGACCAGGATGCCCTGTTCAGGCCGATTACTGTGTGGACCAAGACACCGGTTGAGGGCAGGCAACTTCCTGGGGTTGTTCGTGAGGCCTTTCGCCAGGCGAACTCTGGCCGGTTGGGGGCTACCCACATCTGTCTGCCTCTCAATGTACAGGAAGCGGATGTGGCTGATGGGGATGTCTACATTAACCCCCGCTACGCGGCTTATCCTGCTGACCGCACCGCTCCGGAGCCGGGTCCGGTGGGCCGAATGGCTGATCTGCTTTTGGAGAGTAAAAGCCCGGTGGTGGTGGCCGGTGCCGGGGTGATCCGGTCTGAGGCGTGGCCCGAGCTTAAGCAGTTGGCAGAACTGTTAGGCTGCCCGGTCGCAACATCCATCAGTGGAAAGGGCGCCCTGGCTGAGATCCACCCTTACAGCCTTGGCGTCATTGGCAGCAACGGCGGGCTTGCCTATCGCCATGAGTTTATAAAATCGGCGGATCTGGTATTTTACGTCGGTTGCCATACTGGCTCTGTAACCACCAGCAAGTGGACCCTGCCGGCCGATAGGTCGGTCAAGGTTATTCAATTAGACGTAGATCCGAACCACATCGGTATCAATTTCCAGCTTGTGGAGGGCGTCGTCGCAGACGCCAAGCTGGGCCTGGCTGCCTTGGTCGAAGAGATTGCCGACCGGTTGGGGGGCGGCAAAGCAGACAAGATCGACCCCAACTTGATCTCCCGCAAGCGACAGGCCCACATGTTGGCCGTGGAGGATTTTACGTCCAATGTGATGCCAATAAGACCGGAGAGGTTCGTGACTGAGCTGGTCAACGTCTTGCCCGTAAATACATTGGTTATCACCGATCCAGGCACACCAACTCCTTATATGGCCGCCTACTATCGCCTGCCCAAAGCCGGCCGGTGGTTTGTAGCCCCCCGGGCCCACGGTGCCCTTGGCTATTCCCTGCCGGCCGTGGTTGGGGCCCATTTTGCCCGAACAGGCCACCGGGTTGTGGGCATCATGGGTGACGGCAGTTTCGCTATCTCCGCAGGGGAACTGGAGACTATAGCCCGGCTCAATATTCCTGTAGTTCTGATCGTGCTAACAAACTCAGGCTTTGGATGGGTCAAGGCAGGTCAGAAGGCGACGGGAGGGCATTATTTCGGGGTAGATTTTTCGACTACAGATCACGCCAAAGTGGCCCTGGCTTACGGCATTAAAGCAGAGCGGGTGGAAGACCCGGCAGACCTGAATCGCGTGCTCGGCCGGGCAATGAGTTCCCAGGGGCCAGTGTTGGTGGACGTGGTCGTTCAACCCCTCGAGGAGGCCAACGCCCCTGTCTCAAAGTGGGTAGCCTGACAAAGGATTTGGGTAAGCGTTCACAGGTTCAGAGTTCACCGTTCAAGGTTATCTTTCTTGCGTTGACCTTGCTCGTAGGCCAGTCCCGCCCCGGGCGGGATTCAGATTTGCGGTAAACCTACAACCCCTAAACCTTGAACTCTGAACCCGTGAACGGTTACGGATTTGGTGAGGTTTTATTTCCAGTCCGGACTGGGATGTTACGTTTACGCCTTATCATAGTGACTGAATTGCATGGTGAATGTCCCCCGACCCTGAGACGCGGATCGGAGAGCGGTGGAATACCCGAACATTTTGGAAAGAGGGACACTGCCTGTGAGAACCTGGAGCGTCCCTGTGCTGGTAATCCGCGTAATTTTTCCATGCCTGGCATTGAAATCACTGATGACATCACCTGTAAATTCTTCCGGAATTCGGACCTCGGTTTTCATGATCGGTTCGAGGAGCAAGGGGGCAGCCCCCTGGCAGGCATTTTTAAATGCCATGGTAGCAGCCACCTTAAATGCCATCACGTCAGATGTTTCCTTTATGTGGACATCCAGGAGGCATGTCTGCACGTCAAGTACGGGATAGCCTGAAAGAACGCCACTGGCCTCTCCTTCAGCAATCCCTTGTTTTATGGCCTGAAGGCAGTCTTCAGTAAGGTCCGGATTTTCGTATCGGTCAACAAAACGGTTCCCGCTACCCCTCGGCAAGGGTGAAGTCTCGATTTTCACGCCTGCATAATGCTGCTGCCCGGCGATCTCCCGATCGAAAAATTCCTCATGCTCCACGGTCTTTGTCACGGTCTCCCGGTAAACGACTTGAGGTTTTCCCTGGTTCGTTTCTACGAAAAATTCACGTTTTAGCCTTCCTGCAATGATTTCCAGGTGGAGCTCACCCATGCCGGATATGACAGTTTGACCGGTTTCTTCATCTATCTTGAACTTGAATGTGGGATCTTCGTCTGAAAGTTTACTCAGGGCATCCAAAAGCCTATCATTATCACCGACCTTTTTGGGTTCCACAGCCATACTGATGACAGGTTCGTTGAATTGAATCGGTTCAAGGAGGATTGGTTTCTCTTTTGAGCACAGGGTGTCGCCGGTAGTCGCTATCTTCAGACCCATGGCAGCAACGATATCGCCTGCCGAAGCGCTATTGATCCGTTCTCTTTTGTTGGAATGCATCTTAAGGAGTCGCGACAGTTTTTCGTTGATATCCTTGCCCGGGTTGTAGACAGAGTCACCCATTTTAGCTGTACCAGAGTAAACCCGCAAATAGGTCATTCTCCTCCCCTGATCCATGATTACCTTGAAGACAAGGGCAGAAAATGGCCCTTTTATCTCTGCCGGACGGGACTCTTTTTTTTCTGACGAGGGGATATGTCCTACAATTGGTGGAATATCCAAAGGCGAGGGGAGGTAGTCAACAATTCCATCCAAAAGTGGCTGTATGCCTTTATTCCGCAGGGCGGCGCCACAAAAAATCGGTACAAGTTCCAGGTTAATGGTGGCGTTTCGTATGGCCTGTTTTATCTCATTAATTTCGAGTTTTTCTTCTGAGAGGTACTTCTCCATTATCAGATCGTCTTTATCAGCCAGGGTTTCCAGGAGATGTTCTCTATGCTTTAAAGCCTCTTCCAGCATGTCAGCGGGAATAGGGACTTCACTGAGCTGGGCCCCAAGCGTTTCCTCTTCCCACAGAATACCTTTCATCTTAACAAGATCGATCACACCATTGAAATCATCCTCAATACCCCATGGTATTTGGAGAACAAGAGGAACGGCACCAAGCCGATCCCTGATCATCAGTATGGCCTTAAAAAAGTCGGCTCCGACGCGATCCAGCTTGTTGATAAAGGCAATTTTAGGGACTTTGTACCTGTCTGCCTGGTGCCAGACTGTTTCAGATTGAGGCTCCACGCCGCCCACTGCACAGAAGACCCCTATGGCACCGTCCAGGACACGAAGTGAGCGTTCCACCTCGATGGTAAAATCCACGTGACCGGGGGTGTCAATAATGTTTATGGTATGGCCCCGCCAATTGCAGGAAGTCACGGCAGAGGTTATGGTGATGCCCCGTTCCCTTTCCTCCAGCATCCAGTCCATGGTGGCCTCGCCATTGTGGACCTCCCCCATCTTGTGAACGCGGCTTGAGTAAAAGAGGACACGTTCTGTCACTGTGGTCTTCCCCGCGTCTATATGCGCGATAATTCCTATGTTGCGTGTTTTGGTGAGTTTTGGTTCCGGTGGCATTTAAATAAAATCTCGCCTCCCAATATCGTATTTTATCAGTCTTTTGATGAGGCCTTCAGCCCTTCACTATTCGCATCAGTCTACTTCAATTGCTGTTGAAAAAGCAGGACAAAGTCAAAATTGCATTTAACATAATGATTTTAATATGAAATGTCTTTGATTTCAAAATCCCCCCTAACCCCCCTTTCAAAGGGGGGAAAATCTTAAGTCCCCCTTTATTAAAGGGGGATTGAGGCCCGCCCTCCAGCCAAGCGGAGTGAGGCGGACGGGGGGATTTTATAGACCGGATTCCGTCTGACTTTGACGTTTCCCTAGTTGAAAAAGCCGCTTCATTGACACGAAGCGTAAATCTAAGGTATCCTGCGTAGCCTGTCAAGGCAATAAGATCCGTGTTTAGCCAGGCATTACGGGGCGCCTGATTGGTTTTCGGGCATCCAGAATTCAAGGGAGGAGATGTCTTCTTAAAATGTGTTCTCATACTTTAGCTGGACAGCGCCTGATGGAGATATTTGAGCTTTTGTCGAACCACTTCGGTCCTCAAAACTGGTGGCCGGCTGAGACAGAGCTGGAAATGATAGTTGGGGCTGTTCTTACCCAAAATACAAACTGGAAAAATGTGGAAAAGGCCATTGAAAACTTAAAAGGCAAGGGTCTGCTTTCACTGGCAGGCCTTCGTTCCCTTGCTGTTACAGAGCTTGCGCAAGAGATTCGGCCGGCCGGCTATTTTAATATCAAGGCTAAACGATTAATGAACTTGATCGATTTTATCGTTGCGTACTACCAGGCAGACCTCTCTTTGTTCCTGGAAGATGAGACTCAAAACCTTAGACAAGGCCTTCTTTCTGTCAAAGGGGTTGGCCCGGAGACCGCTGACAGCATCCTGCTTTACGCGGCACATCGCCCCGTATTCGTCATTGATACCTATACGCACCGCATTCTAAGCCGCCATGGCATGACTGAGGAGCAGACGACCTATGATGAGCTGCAGAGATTGTTTATGGACCATCTGAGCGAAGACACGTCTCTTTTCAATGAATTTCACGCTTTGATTGTGCAAACAGGAAAAACTTATTGCCGCAGAAAGCCGCTTTGTACCCGCTGCCCCCTTGAGGGATGGGGACCGTTTGATTGAGTAACTCTAACTATCCGTCTATATAGGCCAAAATCGTGAATTTTGAGCCGAGTTTCAATATATTGTGGTGTAAATAATGTAAAGATACTGGATACTGGTTTCTGGATACTTGTTGTAGCGAAGCGGAAATCCCGTCTTTAGCGGGAATGAAATAAGAAATTTTATCAC
>JAKLQB010000652.1 GCA_022013615.1 Desulfobacterales bacterium
AGTAGGCGAATGAGGATCACGATCTAACTGGGACAAAATCCTGGGAATACTTTTTTCTAAAACCTGCCGAAAATTTTCCTGCATCATAAGTCAATCCATTGCGCCTGCTTCAATTTTCAAACTTCTTTTCGATTCTATCCGCAATTTTTCTCAAAAAACCGAAAACAGAAATAAAAAAATAGATTTTTCTTACCAGGCGCTTGGCTATAAGCAACAGCCGATTTTTTGGACGACTCATCTCCCGAATCGAATATTTATTATAACAAACGACATCAGAAAGCTCCCATCGTCTAGGCATTTCGCGAGATTTTTGGTCAAAGTACCCCAAAGTCACGAGCGCAATAGGATCTAGATAATGCGGTATGCCCAACACCCGTCGCAGATAGTTTTTTCGAGGCAAGTGGTTGACCCAGCAGGTACCGACCTTTAATGAGTGAGCGGTCAATAACATATTTTGAACTCCGGCCGCAGCACTTTGCACGTAATCTTGATACTCGACATTGTCTGTTTGATTATCATAAAGCACCAAGATCGCCTGTCGAACCTTCTTGAGAAATCCAGCCGCCCCCCCTTGTATGATCCTTTCAAAAATCTGGGGGTCATCAATCACTATAAAACGAAAACCCTGGACATTACAGGCGGTTGGAGCCCATCGGCCTGCCTCCATAATCTTTTCAAGAACTCTATGCGGCACCGCCTCATCCGTATACCTTCGAACGCTACGCCTTCCTAGAATCGCTTCGCCTAACTCCATTCCAACGCTCCTAATGAGGGCAACATACATAAAACCGAAAAAGTCAGTTTTCCTGCGGCTACCTCATTAATATGCAACTCGCCTCAATTTCAAAAACGTCGCAACTATGAAATAAAACAAATCTCCCCCCACAGTCACCACCCGTCCCAACACCACGGCCAGCAGCAAATCGGCTTCGGCTATCCGTCCTCCAAGCAAAAACAGCAGCACTAACTCACGCACCCCCACACCCGCCGGCGCCCCTGGGGTGACCAAACCAGCCAACCATGCAAGGACATATGCACCACACAAGGCAGAAAAGCCGGGTATCTCCGCAACGGAAGGAACGACGACCGTCAAGATGCCGATGAACACCATACCCGACACTGCCAGATAGATAATCTGCCAAAACAGCGCATCGCATACTGAAAATGACAGCAAGCGGCGCAAGAGAACGGACACCGCCAGCAACGCCAACAAAAAAATCCCAAAAGACAGCCAACCCGGGAGCTGTGACCAAAGCAACGGTAATGCCAAAATAGCGAAAAACACACAAGAAAGCGCGATCAGTCCCAACTCCCACAACGCCGATTTGGCCAGGACCCGCGCCGGCAACCCCACGGCCATACCTATTGCTTGACGACCGGCCAGATGACAGATGTTGCCTGGCACATACTTGGCCATCTGCGACAAGCCGTAGGCCTTCAGCGCCCATTTTCTTTCGACTTTCACATCAAAGAAGCTCAACAAATGCCACCAGGCCAGCGCCAAAAACACATTGGCAGCGCCGTAAATGACGGCAAGCATACTGATCAAAAGCCAGGCGATTGCATCGAAACGAGCGAGGTCAATTTGTTCAGAGTAGGTGCTCAATCGCATAAGAACGAACACCACGCCGAGCAAACCCAGCCCTCCACCAATTATGTGCAACCATGTCCGCAAGGAAAAACGCACACGGCCCATCTAATGCGTTACCCGGCAGAGCCGCATTATCCAGGGCAAAAAGTGTTTTATTTCAATGCTATCGAAATAGCGGCCTATCAGATCGATGACTTTTCCAGCAGACCATTGCTGGATATAGCCCGTCGAATTACCGAAATAGGATTTATGGTACGTATTCCCAACCACAATCCCACCATGCGTTAAGTCACCTGATGTTTTGATACTCATGAAACAACCTTCGCATAAACCACAAGCTGGTTCATACTGAACAAAAATCGAGAATAGGCCGCACACTTTAAGCCGGCTTGAATTCCTACCATCTCTAACTTTGCATGATTCAACAAATCTTCATGCTCCTCGCTTGCATGCTTACTTAACAGTCCAAGTGTTGCGCCAATTTTATGTACCCAATCGACCGAAGAATGAGGAGTCGTGATAACAATTCTTGCCGCCGGAGAAGCAACGAGATATTGTGAGAGATCCTGAAGGAAAACAGTTGCGTCAGGGACGTGTTCAATAACTGCAAGCGCGACAACAGTATCAAATTTTTCCGTGAGTTCCGGAAGATTCTTCTCGAAACGATGCAAGGGGAAATCTTTTCGTGCACGTTTCAACGACAGATCATCAACTTCAACACCGAAATAGGATACGGAATCTACCAACTCGGCCAGTTCGCCAGATCCGCAACCCACATCCAGAATGCGGCCATCAAGGTATGGCTTCACAGCCTTATATCTTTGCCGTCGTAAAAAGGGAGATAAAAGACCCTCTCTGTTTTGGTCAGCCATATTTTTGTTTTCCCGTATCAATACGTTCGCGTTGTTGAGTAAATACTTTCAAATTAAAACGCACATCTTCCATCAACTTCCGATTCGCCGCCAACAAATCCGCTACGAAGGCGATCAGCAGGATCTGCCCCCCCATAACAAGCAAAGTCGAAGCAAGAATCAAAGACTGAATATGACCTTCACCTTCGCCGCCGAGGTACTTCCACAGAAAGCGCAAGCCGATTAAAAAACCCGCACCGAAGAAACACGCACCGATGGTAGCAAAAAACTGAAAGGGGCGATAAATAACAAAGATGCGAATAATGGTAAGGATGCTACGCTTAATATACGAAGGGATGCTCTTCAACAAACGCGACGGACGCAAATCTTCATTAACCCGGATCGGCACTGAAGTGATGGCCATGTTTTTCTGTCCGGCCTGGATAATGGTCTCCAGCGTATAGGTATAATCGCTGAACACCATCATGCGCTGGGCGGCTACCCGGCTCATAGCACGAAAGCCGCTGGGGGCATCGGGAATGTCGGTGTTGCTGGCCACGCGCACCACCCAACTCCCCAACTTTTGCAGCATCTTTTTGAGCGGAGAGAAGTGCTCGATGGTTTCAATAGGGCGTGCGCCCACTACAATATCGGCGCGTTTTTCAAGAATCGGCGCGGTCAGTGCCGGAATGTCATCCGCATTGTACTGATTATCTGCGTCGGTATTAACAATAACATCCGCACCAAATCGCAAACATGCGTCCAACCCCGTCATAAATCCACGGGCCAATCCTTGGTTGCGGGTGTGGCGAACAACGTGATCGGCTCCGTTCTCAAGGGCTATGCGCACGGTCTCATCCGTACTGCCGTCATCGATAATGATCCATTCTACGATGTCGAAGCCCGGCACCTCACGGGGCAGTGCCTTCAGGGTGATAGCAAGTGTATCTGCCTCATTGAGACAGGGAATCTGAATAATAAGTTTCATAATAAGTTCTGATTACCATCAATCTTCAGCTGCTTTTTCGGAGAATAGAACACAATTTGTCCCTGGTCGTATGGGATGCTTTTTCAACCGTCAAACTCAAAATGGGCACTTCCCGGCACTTCCCCAATTTTTAGGAGGAGGGGGAAAATTACCCTTGTACCTCAAGAGCGTGTGTTTAGATTCAACTGCCGTGACCAAGACATGTCTCGTATGCCACCCGGAATCATCCGGAAAAAACTAGCGTTTTAGGCACGCTTCATTTTTTCAGGATTAAAAATCGCGCTCAATGTTGTGTCGTTAAATATCGTCAGGGTAGAAACAGCATTGTGGCCCGCCTGATTAACTTGAGCGCAGATGTGAGAGTGGTAGGAAAAGAGTATCGATTACTTATGCCATACCGTTCTATTAATATAATTAGTATAGGTAAGAATAATTCTAACAACTTTTAATGACACATTATCAACATCATAATCACTAATAATTTTTGTACATTTTGGATTTTCGGCATATTGTCTTGTTACAGTATCAATTGCACAAATCACATCATGTTTTTTAAGACCAGACATAATCAATGTTCCCTCTTCCATTCCTTCGGGACGCTCATGGGCCTGCCTGATCATAATTGCAGGAAAATTCAAAATGGAAGACTCTTCTGTGATGGTACCACTATCAGAAATAGTACAAAATGAGTTAAGTTGTAAGTTAACGTAATCATGAAAACCAAGGGGCTTCATAAAACGAACTCGAACATCCTCTTCTATATGCCCAATCTGTTCTAGACGTTTACGCGTACGCGGATGCGTGGAAACAATTACCGATTTATCATAATGCTTCGCAATAAAACTAATTGAATCTAGCATATCACGGAGATTTTCGCTTGAATCGATATTCTCCTCCCGATGCGCACTAACGACAAAATATTCCTGCTTTTGTAACTTTAGATCATTGAGCACAGTCGATGAATGGATATTTTCTTTAAAGTATGAAAGAACCTCTTTCATGGCAGATCCAGTTTTAATTACCGTTTCCGGCCTGATACCTTCTGCAAGAAGATATCGTCTTGCATGCTCAGTCAAGGGCATATTGATATCACTCAGGTGATCCAACACTTTTCTGTTTAACTCTTCGGGAACACGCTGGTCAAAGCAACGATTACCGGCCTCCATGTGAAAAATCGGAATCTTTTTTCGTTTGGCAGCGATTACCCCCATGCAGGTATTGGTATCGCCATAAAATAGGACGGCATCTGGCTTTTCTATCTCAAGAACCTCATCCAATTTGATAATAGTATTTCCTATTGTTTGCGCCGCCGTTTCGCCCGCAACCCCAAGAAAATAATCTGGCTTTGGTAAAGAGAGATCCTCAAAAAATACTTCGTTTAACTCATAGTCATAGTTTTGACCGGAGTGAACGAGCTTATGATCTGTATATTTCGATAACTCGTGTATAACCCTCGACAATTTGATTAGCTCGGGACGAGTCCCCACGACTGTCATTACTTTCATCTTCTAGTCACCCACCTTATTAACGCAAGATCTCTTTTCTGCCAAAATCCGCCTGCTGATGAATTAATAACCCGTGGGACTCTAATAATTCACGGGTTTTCTCAAGGTCAATCGGCTCGTCTCCCGAGCTAAATTCTTTTGTAAGAACGAGCACCTCATTACCCTTTGTACGTAGCTCAGGAAGCATTGGCAGTATGGAATAAAATTTCCCACGTTTTTCGGTGTGATGATACTCCTCTTCCGAAACCATAATTTCATGCATTTTCTCACCTGGGCGAATACCTACTATTGTAATTGGCACATCACGGTCTTCGATTAGGGCCTTTGCTATATTCTCAACCGTTGCCGAAGGAGCATTGGGGACATAAATTTCACCAGCTCCAGCGCCTTCAACTGCCGCGAAAACAGTATCTACCGCCTGATCTAGGCTCAACAGAAACCGTGTCATATCAGGTACAGTTAACGTTACTGGCCCACCAGTCTTAATCTGCTCATGAAAAAGTGGTATTACCGATCCTCTGGAAGCAAGAACATTCCCATATCTCACACAAATAAAACGCGTGCTTGGAATTAAAATATTTGCGGCAATAAAAATTCGTTCCTGAATAGATTTTGTCATGCCCATAACATTTACGGGCTTACAGGCTTTATCGGTGCTAATTCCGATCACTGTTTCGACAGCGTAATCATTTTCTTTTATTGCTCTTACAATATTGGAAGCGCCTATACAGTTAGTCAACACCGCCTGACCGGGGAAATATTCACAGGTTGGGACCTGCTTCATCGCGGCCGCATTAAACACGACGTCGGCATCTCTTATCGCCGAACACACATCCGCATAATCTCTTACGTCACCAATTCTAAATTCAAGCAACTGCATAAAATTTTTGTAGATTATTTCATCTGTAGAAATATTTTTATGTAGATAATCTAAACGCATATCGTGTTGTTTAGCTTCATCCCTAGACAACACAATTACTTTTCGTGGTTTACCTAACTCTCCTGAAAGAATTCTCTTAATGAGCACTTTTCCCAAAGAACCTGTACCACCCGTTACTAAAATGCTTTTGTTATCAAAAATCATATTAAACCCCTTGAGTTATCTGTTTCGCTAATTCTTTCAACATGTTGTCCCATGTCGGCGGTTGATAACCAACCAGATTCCTGAATCGTTGAGAATCTAAAGATCGATCGCACAAAAATGAAGCATCTTCCTTAATTTCTATATCACTTCGCCCCAGATACTCGGACAATTTCACGAGTAACGTATATTTATCAATTGGATCGCTTGACACATGCCATAATCCAGACATGTTAGGATAATCTGAGATAACAGAATTAATCACATTGCTCATCTCGCTAGTAGATAAGCCTGAATATATTGCCTTAGAAAAACCTTTAATCGACCCTGATTGGGCCAGAAACCACTCAATCAATCCAGATTTATGCCGTAACTCTGTACCAAAAAAACTTGTTCTTAGCGTGACAGAATGCTCATAATCACATTCACCAAGGTATTTTGTTCGCCCATAAAGTTCAACCGCGTCCGGCACCTCTGATTCTACATAACGTCCTTTTCCACCACTAAATACACAATCTGTACTCAAGTGAATCAGGCGAGCCCCGACACAACCGCATATCTGTGCAATTTTGTGCGGAAAAAGAGAATTGATTTCAAGCGATAAGATTTTATCCTCAGATTTTTCACGCTGCTTAATAAGACCAAGGGCATTGATAACGACATCGGGCCGAAATTTACAGAAAATGCTTTGAACGGACGTCGAATTCATCGGTTCAAATTCATCAAACGAATTTTCTAGATTAAATAATCCAAATTCGTTATAAAATTCGATATTGTTACGAAGAGTAACCTTCAAGTCATGTTTGCTCCCCAGTTCCCGTAACAGAACATGCCCGAGCATTCCATCCCCACCCAACACGAGTATTTTCATTTCAGTATTAAATCCAAATTACTATATTTATCCATATAACGGACCTATATCCAAATAATTTCTTTTGTTTTCAATAAAAGCACAGATATTATCAATTACAGAATTATTGCCTGGAAATAATATTCTATATTCATTCAAACGAAACTTCCCGTCGCGATCAAAGAGTGGATAACTAAATGATCTCCTAAATTTAACAGCATAAGCTAATTTTTCCGCAAGCCCCACTTCCTCTTCAGTTAAATATTTACAAATCGAAGCTGTCCTCAATAATACCTCGACTTGCGAATGGCTCTCTACATCTTGGGTAAATCCTTTTTTGGCATAATAAGAATTTGCAGCAACCCATGGCCGAATACCCTTGAGAGCAAATTCAATTCCAAGTGTTGAGGTATATACCATTACTACTTCCGACATAGCGGCGAGGGCATAACTGGAAATATCATCTGTAGGGTCAATCAAATGAATATTGGAAGGCAAGACATTAATTTTTTCTCTGATTACGTTACAGATCGGTGTATTCGTCCTCAAATTATAGGGGACCTTAAGTTCACCGGGATGTGCTCGTACCACTAAATCAAATTCGGCATTGTTTCTTGCAAAATCGATCATGGCAAAGATCCAGTCATGCATACTCTTGTATGGGCCGTTTAAACCCATTGCCGTCGAATCCCATTCCACGTTTGGGAACAAAGATACTATCCTGCTAGGGCTACGAAGGCCCAATCGATTCCTAATTTCACTGGAGTCATCAACGACATCCGCATCGTAGTACTGATATGGCGTATTCTCACTTCTTGATTGCAAATTAAAAAAAGTCGATAAATCTTTTTTTTGTTTATCAGTTAATTCCTGACTTTTTATCTCACTCCACACATCATCTATTTTCTGATTATGCGACACTTCATTAATGGCAAGAGTTGCAGCGGTTTGCTGGGTAAAAACGTCCCATGTATAATATGGCAACTCATATTTTTTTGCTACTTCGATTGATATGCCTGATTGAATAAACTTCCCATTGGGAGTTATAATTTTCATTGGCCTTATCTTTTCAGTAATAGCTATCGTAGCATAACTTATCAATAATGCTGAATGAATACATTTACGAAATATATTTTCTTTATCACCAGCTATATCGTAAACGCCTTTAAAATAATGAATAAAATTTCTATGGGCAATTTTCCCAATATTAATACCATGATATTGCAAATTAACAAGCAACTCAATTGATTCTTCATATGCAACTCGCCTAGATTCTTCTCGAGTATGCACATCTAACATTTCACTTAATTTAAAATTATTCAATCCAAAAGCATCCACATGCCTTTTAGTAAGACAGTAGCAACGTGAACAAGATGGCCTTTCAACTGAAACTGTTTTATATTCACAATATGGGAGCCCATCACATAAAAACATCACAGGGCTATAGCCTCTATATCTCAAGGCAGCCGCAACAGTGTAATCAACCCATGAGTAATACCAGTGATACTGCGTATTAAATAGAATTTTTCCTAAAATTCCCTGCGGATAACTATACGTACTCTCTGCCTGAAAACGCATCTTTTGAATCGAACTGGATTCAATTCGATCAAGGACATCTTCATCAAATATTCTTTTGACTGGCCGCAATAATGCTTTGCCCATTTCGATAAGCCTACCAAGCATCATTTGCCCACAACCTCAAGAAGCTTTTTTTCAAGAAAAACGACAAGTTTCTCTTTATTAAAATGAAGATTATAATATTCAGAGGCGTTTTTCCCGTATCGATCAAGTTCTTCCCTCGGAAGTTCCGACAAAAACAAAATATTTCTTGCTAGGGTTTTTGAATCGCCCGAATTTGCTATCAATCCTGCGTGCGCCTCATCAATTACCCGTTTACCCTCGCCATCAAGACATCCAACAATAGGCTTACCCGCCGCCATGTATGATTGAATTTTTCCTGGGATGGTGTAGGAAAATATTTCATTTTTTTTCAGAGTTACGAGCATAACGTCAGATTTGGAATAAAAATATGGCATATCAGTTAATGGAAATTGGCCCATTAAGTAAACACAATTTGAAAGGCCGCGCTTAGCAACTTCGTTCTTTACCCATTCAAACTGCCTGCCGTCGCCCACAATCACCCATTTTATTAAATGATTCGATTTAAGTTCCTCTGCAGCATCTAAAATCGTAGGGAAATCCTGCGCAGCACCGATATTCCCGGCAAAAATGACTCGAAATCCTTGAGGCAATGACTCTACAGGTTCATTCTTGCTATGTTTTGCAACTTGATATATATCTTCCGCATAATTGGGAAAATAAACTATTTCAGCGTTAATATCTGCATATCTTGTTATCGATGGAATAAATGCCATAGACTGAACAAGTAGTAGATCGCAACGCCTATAAATGTAACCAACAAGATGACTCACTGCATTTACTATAACTTTTGACTTAACTGCACCGGTTGCAGAGATACTTTCAGGCCAAAGATCCTGTATCCATAAAACCACAGGTATTTTTTTTATTTTTTTAAACCAAATTGCAGGAAGAGCCACGGTGATGGGAGACGGCTCGTACACAAAAATAACATCATAGTTTCTCCGTACCAAGTAAAACAAAGAAACAAATGCAAAAAATACGAAAGAAAAATAATTGAGAATCAGATAAATAAACTTCCCGCTGCATCGCGGGAAAACAGGTGCTCGCACAATTTCAATACCATTATATTCATCAAAAAACTTCTTAACTAACCCATATCCTTTAAAAAATTTTCCAGATGGATAATTTGGCTTACCAGTTAAAATGGTGATCTCGTGCCCATTTCCCTTCAGTGCACAAGCGAGATCGTTTATGCGGAAATTTTCAGGCCAAAAATATTGAGTTATCACCAATATTTTCATGACATTCTAATTTTGCAATACAAACTTATTTGCAAATTCATGCGACTCGCTTGCCATTAATGCATTTATTATACAATTCGGTGTATTCATTAATCCTAGTATTCATAGACAGGTTATCTTCAATGTATTGCTTTGCTTTCATTGTTTTCGACTTTGCATCTCCATAATGCTGGAAAATTTCTCCAAAACGATCTGCAAGCCCACCGATATCGTCAAAATCAACCAAATATCCAGCATCAAGTCTTTTGATGTCCTCACCAGTACCTGTATGGGATGTAACAATAATTGGCGTGCCGCATAACACGGCTTCCATTGGCGCCCAAGCGCCTTGCTCTTGCCGAGAAAGTTGGACCACAATATCTGCATCTACTAGTGCCGAGTTTTTGTGTTCACCACCAAGAAATCCTGTGAAAACCACACTATCAGAAACATTTAGCTCCTTTGCCAACTGCTTGCATTCATCCATATGCCCATCATCAGGCCCAATAATCACAAGTCTCGCTTTTGCACCTCTCTTAACATACTCAGCAAAGCCCTTTATCAAAAAATCATTACCTTTTATGTGATGTACTCGCCCAAGAAAACTGATAACTTTTTCGTCTTCTGCAATGTTATACAGTTTCCTAAATAAACCTCTTGGAGGCAAATGGATGTATTCATCAGTATCAAATGGTGGCGAAAGAATAGCTATTTCATCCCGTGGCAAGTCTGGATCGAGGTCCATGTATTCATCGACACCAATCCTGGTTTCCGCGACGAGAAGGCAGGCATCCCTAAGGATTTTCCTCCCCCATATACGATCAAAAAGTTTTTTTATGAAATTTTTACGCTTGTAGTAGGGTACCGATCCATGTGCATCCATTATATATGGTATGTTAAATTTCTTACAGTAACGATAAAGAACGATATTTTGGAATGTTCTATACACATGCATATGTACTATATCGAAATTCCTTAAATTACGCTCACACCACCGGGACAACCCTGGCATGACCGAAAAACCTTCTTTATCAAAAATCGATTTTTCAACATAAAAGTCGACCCCCTTCAACGTGCCGGCCAACTTTTCATCAAGCTTGTAATCACCCGACAAAATAGCCGGACTTAATCCGGCTTTTGCCTGAGCTTTTACAATTTTATACATCAAATCAGATGTTCCGCCAGCAAACTTAATAGAGAAAAAGATATAGGCATGACAAATTTTCATTTTGCACCATTTATTATCGAATGTTTACCAATATCAATTTTAGAAATCACTAATTCTACTAGTGCTTTAGCATCCATTTTATAGTGAGATCTCAAATACTGTTGATCTCCAACAACTGACGAATACACATCCCTCATACCAACACGCATGAAGGCCTTGGGATACAAACCTTCCTCCATACAGTATTCAGCAACGGCGCCACCCAGCCCACCAAGAACATTATTTTCTTCCACCGTAATGATCATCGGTGTTCGCCTAACACAATCCGATATCACCTCTAAATCAAGCGGCTTGACAGTATGCATACTCACAATTCGTGATGATATCCCACGTGAATTCAATATGTCCGCCGCAGATAAAACTTCTTTCATAATCCCTCCTGCGACAATAAAAGAAACGTCATCCCCCTCACGTATTACATTTGCTTTGCCAAGTATAAATCCACTGGTTATTGGTTTTTCACCGCCAGTGATTTTTTCAAGCCTCAAATATCCCACTCCAGCAGTCTTAGCGAGTTGGATAGTTGCATGCTCTGTCTCTTCTTCATTACAGGGAGCAACTAGCGTTACTCCAGGCAACGAACGCATTATCGAT
Source organism: Desulfobacterales bacterium (assembly GCA_022013615.1). The sequence goes on from JAKLQB010000652.1 coordinate 11,571, forward strand.
AAATCTTCTGTTGCATGGTGTGACATTCCAAGAGGTCCGTAGCTAAAGCCAGCTCCACTACAAACAATATTGATATTAACACCGTGATAACAAGCGTCATTTCTGATCTGCTCAAGGCAACGCAATGTAGGGAAATTGCCAATAGAATAAGTGAAAACAACTTTACCCTCAAGCGCAAGACCCGTTGCGAGCCCGGTCATGTTTTGTTCGGCAACGCCAACATTGATATACTGATCTGGAAATTGTTCGACAAAAGATTCAAAAACCCCATAGCCAAGATCTGCAGTTAACAGCATGACATTTCTGTCTTCTTGTGCCAATTTCACCAAGGATTTTAAAAAAATATTCCTCATTTTAAGTTCCCTAATTCAGCAATCGCTTGATTATATTCTTCACCTTTTGGCGACCTGTAGTGCCACAAAGGATTATTTTCCATAAATGAAACACCCTTTCCTTTAGTGGTTCTTGCAATCACGCATACAGGGCGCTCCTGGCTATCTACGGCAAAACTCAAATGTTTTTCCAGTTCACCATGGTCATGGCCATCAATATCCCTCACATCCCAACCAAAAGCTATCAACTTATCTACAATTGGCTCCAGCCCCAATGTGTCCTCGATTGAATGAATACTCTGTAAGTTATTGTAATCTATAATAACAACGAGATTTGTCAGATGGTGATGCGGTGCAAACAAAAAGGCCTCCCAATTGGATCCCTCATCACACTCGCCATCACTCATCAACACAAAAACTCGATGCGATTTCTTATCGATTTTTGCAGCCAATGCCATGCCCGAGGCAACCGGAAAACCATGCCCAAGTGATCCTGTAGAAAATTCTACGCCCGGAACGCCTTTATGGGACACATGCCCACTAAGATTCGAGCCGTTTTGGTAATGCTTAACTAATTCGGACTTTGGGAAAAATCCGCATTCAGCAAGAACTGCGTAGACACCTGCACCTGCATGTCCTTTACTTAATATAAAACGATCTCGATTACTCCATTTCGTATCATCGACTTTGTATTTCATTATCCGCCCATAAAGGACAGCCAAAATATCCGCAATCGACAAAACTGACCCAATATGAGAGCTACTGCCTGTAGAGGTCATATTGACGGCATTAAGGCGTATATTTCTAGCTAGATCTGTCGTATTCATAAATTACCTGTAAAACCGGCGAATTTTTTCACACACATACTCTATATCGTGATCGGCAACCGACATATTTAAAGGTATCATTAGATATTTTGTGAAAAGCTCATCGGTATGTTTTAATTCTTGTGTAAAGCCAAGTTTTTTAAAACTATGAACAGGATATCCACCCCACTGAACAAGACTGCCTATACCATTATTGCGCAAATGATCGCGTAATTTATTACGATCGTCAGCTTGAATTTCATAATTCTGGAAAATATCAAAATGCCTGCCATCAATAGTCGGCGGAGGCGGCAAAACGAGTTCATCGATACCCGACAGGTTATCATGATACATTCGTGCCATTTCACGCCTTCTTTCAATCACCACCCCATAATGGTTTAAGCCGTAATCCAAAAAAGCTGCCTGCAAATTGTCCAACCGACTGTTCAATCCCCACACAACAACCTCACCGCTTGAATCTCGTCCATGATCTCTGAGCAAAAGCAAAGAATTGTATATGCTTTCGTCATTACAGAGAATTGCACCACCATCACCAAAACACCCAAGTACCTTTGCTGGATAGAAGCTAATACACCCACCTACCCCAAAATTACCAGCGGAAATACCATCGAATTTTGCCCCTAGTGCTTGGGCCGAATCCTCAAAAATAAACAAGTTATTTTCATCTGCTATTTTTTTAATTCTGTCCATTTCTGCAACTCTGCCATTCAATTGAGTTGGCATTATTGCTTTTGTTTTAGAGGTAATAGCCCCTTCAATTTTATTTACATCAATCAAACGATCATAACCAACATCAACGGGGACAGGAATTCCTCCGGCAAAATGTATCGCGCTAGCGGTTGCGACCATTGTGTGGGAAGAAATAATGACTTCATCACCTTGCTTTATACCTGCGGCCATAAGCAACATCTGAAGCGCATCAGTAGCATTGGCTACCCCGATCGCATATCGAGATCCGGCAAAACGGGCCAAGTTAGCTTCAAATGTCGAGAGCTCAGACTGCATAATAAATGCACCCCGGGAACAGACATCATCAAATATCTTCAAAAAATGCTCGCGGTGATCTTTATAAACAGAAGGGTAGTTGAAAAAAGGAACATTTCTTTGCTTGCTCTCTACTGCAGTTTCCATTTATTAAACCTCTCCTAGTTGAGCCACACAATAAACTATTCGGTATTGGTTGTTGCAAACGTCGTTTGGCAATCGAATAAAATTTCCCCGCCAGTCACCATCCACTTCGATTTGATCTACTTCTCGCGGAAGTTCTTTTAATCCACCAAGACTTTTATTTCTCATGGCTAGCCAAACATATTTTCCCAAAGGCAAATTTTCTATAATCTTTTTGGTAACATCGCGCAAAGCAACTTTCATTTTTGCAATCCATGACGATTTGGCAAATTTGGGGAAGGCACCAAAAAATTCACATTTAAAACCCGCAGCGGCTAGCACTTTTTCCAGATCCGGGATAAGGGCTATTGTGAATGGCGCAGTGGGTTTTTCAAGTACCAACGACGTGGAGCGCATTGAAGAGGCTTGCGCTTTAGCGGTGAAATCCGCTAAAGTCAGAGGCAGCGACCCGCAATGGTCAGGGCTTCCAGAAAAAAGTAAGCCCGCTAAAGTCAGCGGTATTTTTGATAAAAAGCTTGCAAATATCGAAATCGAATCATGCATTGATTATACTTCCGAGATGATTAAAGGAGCGCAGTCCGTTTCTTCTGTCAAACCCACTTCGGGACATTTCGTATGCGTAAGCTCGACTATACTGATTTTGAACTCAAACGGGGTTGAGATTGAGGAAGAGGATACC
>JAKLQB010000653.1 GCA_022013615.1 Desulfobacterales bacterium
AATTTCAAGCCAACTAGGACCCAATCTTCAAGTGTTGAGCGTAATTCGTCTTCACACTCACGTAATGTTTTGCCAAAAGAGATGACGCCCTTACATGATGGAATACGACCCGAATAGGTCCCGTCTTCAAGTTTATCATACTCTGCCTGAGATAAGGCATTTTCAACATAACCCGTTAGAATAAAACGTAACATTTACTTGTTCCCCCGTGATTTGATTATATATGAAACGCTTTGGGAGGTGTTTGTCTCTTTATTTCTTTCTAATATCCTTTAAATAAATTGCCTTTGAGGGGCCATCGCCCACCGCTCTTTCTTCGATCTGGAATAGCTTTGTTGCTCCCACAAGTTCACCTAACTTTTTGTATCCATAGTTTCGCGGGTCAAACTCTGATGCCTGCTTGGCAATGTTACTGCCCACGGATGCAAGATGGGCCCAACCACTATCGTCCGAAGATGCTTCAACAGCGTTTCTTAATAAATTAACAAGCTTTGTGTCTTTCTTAAGTTCGCTGGTTGGTTTGTGACTAATTTGCTCGCTATGGTCATCTTTGGACCGCAGCACTTCAGTGAATATAAATTTATCACACGCGGAAACGAATGCTTTGGGAGTTTTTCTTTCCCCAAACCCATAAACAAAAAGACCGGCCTCTCTTATCCTTGATGCTAACTTAGTGAAATCACTATCGCTGGATACGATGCAAAATCCGTCGAATTTGCCCGTGTAAAGCAAATCCATTGCGTCAATTATCAATGCACTATCGGTGGCATTTTTCCCCGAAGTATATCCAAATTGCTGTATGGGCTGAATTGAATACAGTAATAGAACTTCCTTCCACCCTTTAAGGCCTGGCACCGTCCAGTCACCGTAAATCCTTTTTACATTTGCAGTTCCATACTTTGCGATTTCCGATAGTAGTCCCTCAACAATAGAAGGCTGAGCATTATCCGCATCTATTAATACGGCCAATTTTACAATTTTTTCATCTGACATATTCTTCTCCTAAAAGTACCGAGTCATATATGATCCTTCTGTTTATCTCGATAGCTTCAATTCGTTCAAGTGGACTTTTTGAAAACCAATATTTCTTTTCTTCTTCGATATCATCTAAAGAAGCAATATTCACAATAGATTACAGTTACCCGAACGGTAAAATCGAGCGGCGTCATGACCTCAAAAAGTAATTCCTCAGTGTTTGAAATAGGTGTCACAGTTGTATTCCTCACATAAGATAATTCATTACGAGTACCAGATCAATCATAATTTGATCTTGACATCTATTTATGTGTATATATTATATAAATAATACACATTGATTTAAAGGAGGTTCTATGCGAACCAATATTATCATAGATGACGATCTTATGAACCAAGCAATGGCACTTAGCCAATTAAAAACCAAAAAAGCCGTTGTTGAGTCCAGTCTTAAATTGTTAGTCCAAATTAAAAAACAGGAACAGATTAAAAGTTTACGCGGAAAGCTAAAATGGGATAGTGACCTCGATGAAATGAGGTTAGATCAATGATTTTGGTCGACTCATCCGTATGGATCGATTATTTCAATGGCAATCCCACATGGCAAACTGATTTGCTTGATAATTATCTCTCCAATGTTCCCATTGTCATGGGGGATTTAATCCTCACAGAGGTCCTTCAGGGTTTCAAGTCTGATAAGGATTACGAAACAGCCAAAGCTTTCCTTAGCGCTCTCCCATTTCGTCAAATGGGAGGGTACAACGTCGCAATTCAAAGTTCACAAAATTATAGACAACTTCGAAAAGCAGGAATTACTGTGCGGAAATCAATTGATGTGATAATTGCCACTTTCTGTATTATTGAAGGATTAACTTTGCTCCATGATGATCACGATTTTGATCCTATTGCATCCAATTTCCCTCTAAAAATATCAGCTCTAAAATAATACTACTAAGGTATTTTCGTATTACCATCTTGATGCACAGCGACAGGGTAACCTGCCGCAAAAATTTATTGACAACAAAAAAGTTTGATTATGTTATTTTTAGCCGGTTAACACTCAAAAAATAAAGATAGACGTATACGAATAAATCCTCCAAAGGCGGATAAATATGATGAGAAAGGTTACCGCCTCAATAAACGCACGGTTTAACGCTTTATTGAACACAAACAAAATGCCCAAAAGATATCAGAACCATTATTTGAGAGCATTGAATCCAACCGCGCTGGTTGAAAAAATTTGATGTTGGGAAATCAAAAAAACGGAATAGCGGCCATGGGATTTGAATTTGTCGCAAAACATATAGTGTATGGGGTCACAGAAAAAATCGCAGAATGGTATTTGCACTGGGCGGACAGTGGTTCATGATAGCACAACGTTAAATTTTTTTCTTCCCTTGATTCTGTAAATGGTGAAATCCCTGTCTATTGTTGCGATCATATTGATATTCAGTTTTTCAGCCAAGAATACAAGACAAGCATCGGCAAAATCCATAGGCAAATCGCGATATTTTGAAATCAATTCTCTTATCCTGCTAAAATCTGAATTTTCGATATTTTGAATTTCAACAGCCCCCTTATTTACCCATTCCAAGAAATCTATTTGAGCATTTCGATTGAAATCTAATAAATGCAATGTTTCTGTTACTGAGGCTATGGTAGTGATTAATATTGATTTGTTGTTTTTTATAAAATTTATGGCACTGACATGATGCTTATCTGAAGCGTCAAATAGGGCGATGAGCGGGCCTGAATCAATGAGAATTTTTTTCATTTTTTTTAGCTATGATTTTTGTTTTCAGAAACATTTTCCTGTCTGTAGATAGATTGTTTTGTCCGCTTGAATATTTTCCAAAATAATCCTCGCCAAGTTCCCAAGGGCTTGATTTCGATAATTTACTGAGATAATCTGCTACGCTCTTGCGAATCAACTCAGATTTTGTAACACCAAGAATCTTGGCTGTATTCTGAATATTTTGTTCTAATTTTGGATCTAGCCTTAGGGTAATCATATCGCACCTCCGTAATACAGAATGTAATTCAAAATAATGATCATGTCAACTGTATTCACATATTAGTCAGCAATGATTTATACCCATACAATTAAAGATCTGACAACCAAAGATGCAAAAAGTCCGCTTGATTTTTTATTTAATATTGCCGAGAAGGGCAGGGGGAGCTAAATCTTCAAGCCCACAAGAAATCCTTCTTTGATTGCATCCAGGGCGTTCCGGGGCTCTTTGGCGTCTCCGACCGTGTAGACCTCGGGAACAAGTGATTCAATTTCACTGACAAGGCTATTCTCGGGTCTTGAACCGGCCGCGATGATGATGGAATTGGCATGGAGGAAATCCGGGCCATCCTCCTTTTCCACCTCCAGGCCATCAGCCTTTATCCCTACAGCCTTTGTGTTTGCCATAATGTTTACGCCGAGACGTCTTAATTCGCCCATTACTGTCCACCGTGTTGTAAGCCCGATATCTTTTCCGACTTTTTTGGTCATTTCCACTACAGTGACTTCCTTGTTCCCCTTGTTCAACAACTCCGTAAGGGTCTCGATCGACTCTGCCCGGCTGGTCATGAGAAAATGAAGGATGTCCGGGGAGAGGGTCCCCTGATTGGCCAAATAGAGTGCCGTTTCTAAGCCCACGGCATTTCCACCTATGATTACCACCTTTTCCCTGACCCCAATTAGCCCGGCCAAGACATCCCACGCCTGGACCACGTTTTTACCGTCAATACCAGGGATATCCGGAAGTATTGGGCTTGCCCCCGCAGCCACCACAACGGCATCAGGGGACATCTCCTTTATGAATGGAATATCCGCCTCCTTATTGAGCAGGAT
>JAKLQB010000654.1 GCA_022013615.1 Desulfobacterales bacterium
AATATCCTGAGTCCCCAATAAATGCTTGACTGCATCAGGTAATGTCCCATTGCATGAAAGATGGGAATTGCCAACATGGAAGAGGCACTCCCCCTGTAAGTGGGAATGGGAGACATCATCCAGGGAAGCCCTTGAAGGATATTCGTAAACCTTTGAAAATGCGTGAGCATGACCCCTTTGGGCACACCGGTTGATCCGCCGGTAAAAGCAAGAATGGCAAGATCCTCGGTTGGATCAATTTCTATGTTCGGCGCTTCAGGTTCATGGTCTAAGATCAGTTTTCTCAATTGGTAGGTGCCTGTTGTATCCTTTATTTCTTGAGATTCGGACGGTGAGAAGTCTTCAAGCGATGTGATAATTATATTTTTTATCCTGGTTTCCGCTATGATTGAGTTTATCAGTTTTAGATGGGTATTTAGACATATGATTGTTTCAGTCCCGGATTCTTGTGCCTGGTGTTTTAATTCCAGTGCCTTCAGTATCGGGCTACATGGGACAAGCACGGCCCCGGCCTTAAGAATGGCAAAATCGCTGATAATGAACTGAGGACACGTTGGGAGAAAAACGATGACCCTGTCTCCTTTCTTGACCCCAAGATTCGCCAGGGCATTTGCCAGGGCATCCGACTGGCGTTTCAGTTCGTGATATTTCATTCGTCTCCCCAGATAATGATAGGCGTCTTTTCCGGGGAATTGCTCTGCCGCCTCATCGAGAATCGCAAATAATGGTTTATTCGGGTACTCAATGGTTTTTTGTAGCTTGAAAGGTCCGAGCTTATAGCTCTTGAGCCAGGGTTTATCCTCATATGAGACCATTATTCTTCAACTCCGTAAATTTGGCTGATAACATCATCCAGGCCCAGTTCTCTCAGTTTTTCCGGAGTTGGCTTGCCCGTAGTTTTATCCCAATTGCGAAACTCGTAGTAGGGATCCAGATAAATTTCCAGGTTGTTAACATGACCAGCGGCAGGACCTTCGGGAAGGGGTTCTTCCAATAATCTTTTGGGCAGCGTATCGTCAGCGCGGCTCAGACCCTCTCTTACATTAAAGGCCCTTTCCAGGTTATAAATTCTTTCGCCGGTTTTTCTAAATTCCTCGACTCCGAACTTCCAGCCGGTCAGGGCCGCAATGATGGCCGACCATTCCTCGGTATCCAAAGTCATCCCCATGAACTTACAACAACCGGCAGCATCAAAAACCGTCAAAGCATCTTCCATGTCTTTGACAACCTTAGCCTCTTGCGGATTTTCCTGAAGCGGGTCCTCGATTTCGCTTTCTTCCACCACCAGGAAAGGACTGGCAAGAAAAGTCGGACCCTGGACATAGGCGGTAACATGGTCACCGCCCCGATTGGCGGTCGCAAAGGCCAAACCGGTAATCTTCGCTGCTCTTGAATCATAAGCCGGCAGCTCAAGGCCCTTTACATTCATGGCAAACCTTTCCGAGTCGTGGCCCAATCTCTGTGCCATGATCCTGGTTCCCTCAGCCAGAAGATCTCCCACACCCTCTCTTTTGGCAATCATGTGGACGAGCTCTATCATGGTTTCGGAATCGCCAAACTCTATTTCCATCCCCCCGGCATCATCCTTTTTCAGGATTCCTTTTTCAAAGCATTCCATGGTGAAAGCGATGGTGCTACCGCAGGAAATGGTGTCGAGGCCATAATCATTACAAAGATACCCGGCCATAGTAATTGCTTCCAAGTCTTGAATGTCACACATAGATCCAAATGTTCCGACGGTTTCATATTCCGGGCCTTCGCCTTTTCTACCTGTGTTCGGGCCGTTTCTGATTTCTGAAACCCGACCGCATTCGATGGGGCAGGCAAAGCAACCGGTCTGTTTCACAAGAACCTTTTCGCTTAAAGCCTCGCCATTTATCTCGTCTGCAAAGGAGCATACACCTGTCTGCCAGTTTCTGGTGGGTAATCCTCCACACACATTGACCATGTCTAAAACCAGGTTTGTTCCATACGCTTTTAGACCTGCGCTTAAGATACTTTCGTTAAGTAGCTCGAATTGTTTCTTGGATACCTTCTGAAAAACCCCCATGTCAGCAATGCTGATCTTTTTGGTGCCCCTGACTGCGATCGCCTTTAATTTTTTGGAGCCCATGACAGCTCCTACGCCACATCTGCCGGCTGCCCGATGAAGGTCATTCATGATTGCCGCATACTTGACGAGGTTCTCTCCGGCCTGGCCGATACTCGCCACATTGAATTTTTCATTTAAATCGTTTTTAATGATTCCCGTTACATCTGAAACATTCTTTCCCCAAAGATGATTTGCATCGCGTAGTTCAGCTTTTCCGTCATCAATAATGAGATAAACCGGTTGGTTCGATATCCCTTCGAAAATAATGCCATCAAAACCCGAATGCTTCAGGTCAACACCCCACCGGCCGCCCGAATTGGATTGGCACCAGATATTGGTTAAAGGGGATTTGGTCACAACGCTGTAACGCCCGGCGCTTGGAGAAGCTGTGCCGGTCAATAGACCGGACATGAAGATAAGCTTGTTCCTGGGTCCTAAAGGATCTGCACCCGGTTTTACTTCATCAAACAGGTACTTTGAAGCAAGTCCACGACCTCCCAAGAATTTTTTAGCCATCTCTTCGGGTATGTCCTCTTCGAGGATTTTCCCTTCCGTTAAGTTCACTCTTAGAATTTTTCCCATCAATCCAAACATTTGCACCCTCCTTCATCCAATTAAAAACCAAACTCCGTCTTCAATTTCTGCATTAAATCTTTAAATAACTGGTGTTCTTCAGGTTCGAGTTCATCGGGAAATTTGTCGCTGACCTCACCTGCGAGAGCTACCAAGCGAATTGCTGCCTGGGTAGCGGCTGCCAGTTTTGCTGCTTTCTTGAAATTAAAGGGCACTAATTTCAATTTCATGGTGGCGATCTCTTTTACCACGTTAAGTTCTTTCCTCATCACTCTTTTCCATCGATCATATTCCGCCTCAAGGACATACTCGCCGCTCCGACCTATCTCAGCTGGCACAATTCTGACAGAATGGCATTCACCATGCCACAGGTCCATAAGAACAAAGAAATCACCATCAAAGCCAGCTCGCGGTTCAGCCTTAAAGACCAGAGCCAGAGATCCCTCCCAGGTCTTGGCGGCTTGTTTGTATTTTTCATCTCCTTGAATCTTTTTCTCAATTTTGGACGCCCATTCAGGTGTCCCCACGATATATGGCTCTGCCTCTGATTTACTTCTCTCCTCAACCAGTTTGGCATAGTTTTCATCCCATTGTTTTGTTCCCGCTTTGTACATGGTTCCACCTCCTTAGATCCAAAAGGCCCTTATTTTTAATTTATCTCTAACCTATTCACTGAATCCCCTTTTTCTGGAAGGTAGTATAGGGAAATTAGCCTTGTGTGTCAAGCCAACAGGCAATGCAATATATAGTGGTTTTAGATTATTGTGTGCTGCAAAGTTGATCTGAGCATTGCATGTGGCTCAATATTGAAGTAATATTGATTATTACGGTATGAAATGTTATATTCCGAGAACATTCGTGTAAATAAACAGGAGGGAGCCATGAAAAGGCTGACAGCAAAAGACGTTATGAATAAGGACGTTTTGTCGGTAGGCATGGATTGGTCCGTAGAGTACCTGACTGATTTTCTCGTTGAAAACGGGATCTCAGGGGCACCGGTTACATCGGAGGGTGGAAAATTAGTCGGTGTAGTCTCCTTAACCGACATAGTTCGCCACAACAGCCTGCCAGGAAAAGATTCCCGGTTAAACAGTCCATATGATTACTATCGTCATGGACTTGAACATCAGTACGCAAAAGAGGATATTAGATCGCTTAGCATCGAGACTGAACAGCTGGATACAGTCCGTGATATTATGACACCAATGATCTTTGATGTGAACGAAGATATGAAAGTTAAACAGGTGGCAGATACCATGATCAGGGGTCGTATCCACCGTGTCTTTGTGACTCGTGAAGGAAAATTGACGGGCGTTATTACGACTGTTGATATGCTCGAAGTTATCCGGAATTCTTGACCGTTGTGCCGAATTGCTCATGAATCTCAATCGGAATAGGAGGCTGTCTGAGAATGAGATATTTTTTCCAAGATCAAGGAAGGCGAAAATTATAACCACAGGAATACATTGCAGTATTTCGAGGATTGTAATTTGAGCCTGACGTAGAGATTGGGGCAAATAGCCATTCTCGGACAGCCCCCTAAGTTAATGCGAATGCGCCCATCTTTTATGGTCCCCTAATCTCTCTCAGCTATCGGGACATAGTCTCGCTTTTTCAACCCGATGAATATCTGACGGGGACGGTGTAGCTTCCATTTGGGTTCATCGATACTCTCCTTCCACTGGCTGATCCACCCGGGAAGACGGCCAATGGCGAACATGACCGTGAACATATTAAGGGGTATTCCAAGTGCCCTCAGAAAGATACCGCTGTAAAAGTCCAGATTTGGATACAGATTGTGATCTATGAAGTAGGAATCTTTCAAAGCAACCTCTTCCAGCCTTTTCGCAATATCCAGCAGGGGATCTTTCCGCTTGAGCTTCTTTAGTACCTTGGCACACATCTTTTCCATGATACGGGCCCTCGGGTCATAGGTTTTATAGACCCTGTGCCCAAAGCCCATCAAGCGAAATTGATCGTCTTTGTCCTTGGCCCTTGCGATATAGGGACCGGGATCCCCGCCACTTTCGTAAATCTGTTGGAGCATTTCCACCACGGCCTGGTTGGCGCCTCCGTGCAGAGGACCCCAAAGGGCTGCTATTCCCGCTGAAATGGCTGCATAGAGATTGACCCGGGCGCTCCCCACCAATCGAACGGCTGAGGTAGAACAGTTCTGTTCATGGTCGGCATGCAGGATCCAGAAGACATTAAGGGCCTGCACCAGATCCTCATCAATGACGTATGGCCGGACAGGGGAATCAAACATCATATTTAGAAAGTTAGCGCAATAGGAAAGGTGATGTGAGGGATATACCACCTTATGGCCCAGGGAGATTTTATAGGACATGGCGGCCAGGGTCCTCACTTTGGAAAGGAGCCTGGTGAACGTTATGTTTATCTCCTCTTCTTCGCTCCTCTGGGGGAGTTCAGGGTAAAATGCCCTCAAACCATTCACCATGGATGAGAGAATGCCCATGGGATGGGCCCTTCTGGGGAAATTTCCAAAGAAGGATCGCATGTCTTCATGGACCAGAGAATGGTCGTTCAACAACGCAGAAAAGCGATTCAGCTCTTCCCTGGTAGGCAGTTCGCCATTGATTAAAAGGTAGGACGTCTCTCTGAAGCTTGAATGCTCTGCAAGCTGTTCCACTGGAAACCCACGGTACCGGAGAATTCCCTTTTCGCCGTCCATGAATGTGATGCTGCTTTCGCAACTACCTGTATTTGCATAGCCGGGATCAAGGGTAATGAGTCCGGTCTCTTTACGGAGATTGGATATATCGATGGCCCTTTCTCCTTCAGAGCCCTCAACAATAGGCAGATCAAAAGTCTTTCCATCAATTATCAACTTGGCTGTACTTTCCATTTCTCTTCATCCCTCTCGTGTTGATTTCACGCCTTTACATTACCAAAAGCATCCGCCGCTTTTGAATTATGACTGTCAATCTTCTTTAGCCTAATTTCCAATGATTATCAATACTGAAATTGATGCTCTCTATTTTCTCCGGTTTTCAGGTCTTAAGGCACGTCTATATACCGATCTTGGGCAGATGCTAAAGTTTTTCTATAGCTTATCCCAGATTTGCCAGAATCCCGGGAACGATTTATTCACACACTTCTCATTCGTTATTATGATTTCGGGAACTCTCAGCCCCACCACCGCCAGGCTCATAGCAAGACGGTGATCGTCATGGGGATCCAGCCGTGTTCCGGAAAGTTTTTCTCCACCATGGATAACAAGACCATCATCCATTTCTTCAACACGCCCCCCCAACCTACGCCATTCATGGAAGATGGCATGCAGCCGGTCGCTCTCCTTATGACGAAGTTGAGGAACATTTCTAATGACCGTCTTGCCTCTCGCGAAAAGGGCAATTGCCGCAAGGGTAGGCACCATGTCAGGCATTGTGCTCATATCTGCCTCAATCCCCGAAAGCGTTCCGCCGTGAATAACCACCCGGTCTGATTCCTTTTCAATAACGGAGCCCATTCTCTCCAGAATATCAAGGAACCGGATATCACCTTGCCTCGTAGTAAAAGGATAGATGTTCTCCGTGACAACAGTTCCGCCGGTCACGGCAGCTGCAGCCCAGAAATAGGAAGCAGAAGAAGCATCCCCTTGAATGGTAAACTCGCGCGGGCGATACACCTGGCCGGAGGGAATCCTGAAATAGGTGTATCCATCACGTACAACTTGAACTCCGAACTGCTTCATCACATCAAGAGTAATATCCACATACGGTTTTGAGACCAGACCCTCCATGACCTCAATCTCCATATCCTTTTCTGCATAAGGAGCGGAGAGTAGCAGTGAAGAGACAAACTGGCTGCTTTGATCTCCTGCCATATAAACTTTCCCGCCACGAATGCCATCAGCAATGACATGTACCGGTGGATAACCGTTCTGTTTAACACAGGAGGCCTTTACACCAAGCTGGTTCAGGGCCGTAACTAAGTCTCCAACTGGTCTTGCCAGCATTCGCGGTGTACCGGTCATGAGAAATTCTCCCCCGCCAAGCGCGATAACTGAGAGGAGTAATCGAAAGGATGTTCCTGAGTTGCCTAAATAAAGCTTCTTTCTTATTGAGGTAGGGTGAAACTTTCCACCTGTCCCTACGACCTTAAGGTTTTTTCCCTTAATGAAGATATTCACTTCAAGGTCCCGTAAGGCACTGATGGTATAATGTGTATCTTCGCATTCCAGAAAGTTTTGAAGCAAGCTCTCTCCATTAGCCAGGCTGGCGGCGATGATTGACCTATGGGTGATACTCTTTGAGCCCGGTATTCTGACCGTGGCATGCAATTCGGATCTGGGATTAATTTCTTTCATTTTGTTTTAATAGCGCTTCCTTCACCGCATGGCTCATGACCCCAACAGGCGGGTCAATCCCTGTCCACAATCTGAGCTGTTCTGCTGCCTGGTGGATAAACATGCTGATTCCGTTGATTGTGATGCATCCGCGGGCTTTAGCCAACCTAATCAGCCTGGTTTCAAAGGGGTTATAGACGATGTCCATCACTATCAGCCCTTCTACCAAAATCTGTTCAGGAACCGGACATTGATCAACACAGGGATACATTCCTACTGGTGTCGTTTGAATCAAGACATCCGCTCTTGTCTCTCCAATCTTATGAAGAGGAATATAAGGGCATCCAAGGGAGCGGGCAAGCTCTTTTCCCCGCCCTGAAGACCGATTGGCGATCGATATGGTCACATCCCTTTCTTTTAATATAAATCCAATGGCTCTGGCTGCCCCTCCGGAACCAATGACGAGACATGTCATTCCCCTCAGATCTATCTTCTCCTCCAACGCCTTTACCGCCCCAATGGCGTCGGTGTTGTACCCCTTCAACCAGCCGTTGTCATTTACGATGGTGTTAACCGCTCCAATCCGTCTTGCAAGGGGATTTATTTTGTCAAGATAGGGAATCACCGCAGTTTTGAAAGGGATTGTAACGCTCGCGCCCTTAATATCAAGGGCCTTTATCCCTCTTACGCATCCCTCGATATCTCCTGCTTCAAAGGCAAGATAGACCGCGTTCAGACCGGTCGCTGAAAAGGCCGCATTATGAAGGGCCGGGCTGAGGGAATGCCTGACAGGGTTGCCTATCACTCCGTAAAGGGCGGTATGCTGATCAATCATCATCGTGAAAGTATCTCCAATATCTTTTTCATATCCGGGGCAGGAATCTGTCCTGAGGCAGACTCCTGCCCTTTTTCAAGGGATGCAAAGGTCATGTGACCGCCCATGAGGGGGCAGGCGATGCGGCTGATCCGGCCTAAGGGCCCCATGCAAAATGCGATAATCTTCATTCCAGTGGCCCGGGCCTTGGGTATTAGTTCAAGGACCCTGAAGTTGTCTTCCCATGCACTGGCCCATGTCACAATCTTCACAATATTAGCTCCCGTGGCAGCCATTTTCACAAAAACATCCTCTAACCTCTCCTGAGAAGGGGTTCCATTTAAAAGATGTGCAGACACAACGTGACCGCATGCCGAAGGATATTGAAGGACCTCCTGTCGAAACTCCGGTAGCAAACTGAATTCTACATCCACAAGATCCACTCCTGCTTCCATGGCGTCTATTAGATGGCGCACCCTTGTCCTATAATCGTCAGATCCTTCCCCTCCCTCCCGTTTAGAGCGATATGTCGCCAAAATTGGTTTGGGGGCACGCCTTATAATCTCGTTGAGATCAAAGGTCTCCAGGACATCTAAACGGATTTCCATCATATCCGCTGACTGCGCGGCCGCATCCATTTTCCTGAGTACCTCGAAGTTATTCCTGGCCATTATGGAAACACAAATCATTTTCGATTGATGCCCACCCTGGCCTTCGGCTCGTAGCCTAAGGCTCGGAGAGCGCGACATGCTTTGAGCTTGCACTCGCTTCTGGTGCTCCACTATGTTTGACCTCCGACCGGTAGATCTGGGCAGACCAGGTCTGGGCCAGGGATTGTTGATTGAGCGTCTTCGCAAAAACCTTGCCCGGCTACCATCCATAACATGCTCATGTGCGTCACTTCTCAGTGATCGTCTCTTTGATCTTGTGGCCAAAATGCCTCCCTGCATTTTCCACATGCCCCAGCACCTGATCGTCCGGTTTGATCTTCACCACCGAGATTGGCTCCCCCTGTGATGAAACCAGTCTAATGGTCTCCGCGTTTTGAAGAATGGTGGACACGGGGCCGTTGGGGCCGGTTGCC
This sequence comes from Desulfobacterales bacterium, assembly GCA_022013615.1. The sequence continues at coordinate 8,873 of JAKLQB010000654.1, forward strand.
ACGATGAGGAGCAACGGCCTCCGTTCGATCTTTACCCTGCCCACTAAAAGGGGCATGGCCTGTCCCTTCCAGTTTACCCCCATCACTTCGTCTCCTGCCTCCAATTCAGAAAGATACCGTGTCCTTCCTCCAGGTACCATTGTATAGGCGTGAACAGGCCCTGCATTGACCCTGAACGGTCTAGGGGAGACGTAGGGGTTATCAATGCTCTCTGAGTGGACCATAAAGAGGCACTGACTGCTGTTGCCAGTCAGCATACCTTCCCCTTCCTTCATCATGGTGCATGTGTCCACACAAACCCTATCCCCCATCCCCACCGGGAGAACCTTTTCAATGGTGAGCAGTTCCAGGCCAATAACTTCCTGACCCGATCGGATCTCATTAAATATTTCCCTGACCCTTGCCGGGTTCCTATGGGTTATGATCACGCCGTCTACGCCTTTTTCTAAAATCCCGGCAGCGGTTTTGGCCTCCTCAAGATCCTCGACCTCAACAAAGATATTATCGGCCCTGGCCACCAGATTTTCTAAGGGGATGATCTTCCAGTCCCTGGTCCTGATAACAACCTTTTTCCGTCGACTGAGCTTGATGATCTTTTCCTCATCTTCTGATGAATGGATCTCCACACATACCACATCTTTTTCCCATCTCAGGTCTCCGTTATCAGAAACGGTCGTTATCAGCCCTAATTCTTTAACATCTTTAACCTTATCCGGCGGCACAATGACCGCGTCAGCCCCCATCTCTAAGGCCGCAGTAACAAGTTCCTTTTTCCACGGGTCGGCCTTAACCCAAACCTCTTTCATTGCTTCATTACCTCATTGCTGAAAAAGCCCTTAAGCGATTCAAATAGTACCTTGAATGACTCTCTGTCCTTACTTCTAATGATTCGGATCAATTTGTTTGCTGATTCGAAATACTGCTCAATGAAATCCCCGGCATCAGAGTTATCCATCAGAAGCGACCCAAAAAGGCCCTCAGGTTGCTCCACAATAGATTTGATCCGATCAAGACTCTGCTTGAACGTCTGGGTGGAGCATTGGACAAGGTTTTCAAGCTCAATCCCTGATCGGCTTATACAAAGGGCCAGGACAAAGGTCGAAAAGTGGTTGACCCCCTGGACAATTCCCATAATATGATCATGTTTTTCGGGTGCCAGGATTGTCACTCTAAAACCGGCCTTTTGAAAAACCCCTGTGATCCAATCTAACCATTGTTCTCCTCTGCCAGGGCAGAGTACAACCCTTGCCTGGTGATCTTCGGCCACATCCGGACCAAAAAGGGGGTGCGCGCCCACAACCTGTGCACTGGAATATTTCAGCATGGCCTTCATGGGACGTTTCTTTACGGATGTGAGGTCCATCAGGAGTGAGTTGTCCGGAACCAGCGGGCCGATCTTTTTTATTACTTCAACTGTGCTGGAGATGGGAACCGATATGACAACCACATCACAGTTGGGTGCCATTTCCTCAGGACTAAGACGGGTTTTGCGGCCCGTCCGAAGGACCTCAAAACCAAATTGGTCTAAGAGGCCTCCAAACCACGATCCCATCCTGCCGGTACCACCCACAATTCCCACTTTGGGCCTTAATGAAGGATTTCTTAATCCCATGGATCACCCCCTGCCGGGTAGGACCCGAGCCGTTTCATAAACGAGCAGTAACCCTCTATTTCCTTGACCGCCTCATGTACATTATCATCCTGCTCATGTCCCTCAAGGTCCACAAAAAAGAGATACTCCCAGTTTCTCATCTTCATGGGCCGGGATTCAATTCGACTCATATTGATATCCCTCCGCGCTAAGGGAGCCAATGCCTTATGCAGGGCGCCAGGCCGGTGGTTAAGGAGAAAGAGGATGGAGGTTTTGTCCGTCCCAGTTGGGGCTGCATTGTTCTTCCCGATCCCCAAAAACCGGGTCACATTGTGGGGATTATCCTCTATATTTTCTTCCACAATGTTCAGACCATAATTAAGAGCCGACATCCGGCTGCCCACGGCGGCCGCACCGGGCTCATGGGTTGCCCTCTTGGCTGCAATTGAAGTGCTTTCCTGTTCCTTTACAGGGATTTGGGGAAGGTGCTCCTTAATCCAGGATCTACATTGGGCTATGGCCATGGGATGCGAATATAGGCCTTTGATTTTTTCAATACTGTCCTCTCTGCTTAAGAGATGATGCCTTATTCGGAGAAAAGTCTCGGAGGCTATCTTCAGTTCATACTTGTAAAGGAGATCTAAGGTGCTGTTTACTGAACCTTCGTATGAATTCTCTACTGGCACCACACCCTGCTGGCAAACGTCCTTTTCTATTAAGTCAAATACCCCTTCCATTGTCTCAGAGCCATGGAATAGGGTTGAATGGCCAAAAAGATGAAGGGCTGCCTGGTGGCAGAAGGTGCCGTCAGGGCCTAAAAAGGCCACGGAATAGGGTCTCTGAACCGATCGGGCCGCGGAAATGATTTCGGTAAATATATGTCTGATAGCCTCTTTAGTCAGCTTTCCCCGGCTTTTCGAAACCAGACGCCTCAATACATCTTCTTCCCTCGAAGTATCCAATACTTCGATTTCAAGCCCTTCTTTGAACCTTCCCACCTTGGCGGCTATCTCTTGCCTGTCGGACAGCAACGAGGTAATTTGATCATCTATGCTGTCAATCTCATCTCTGTATCCGCCCAGGATTTTCCAGTTTTTCTCACTGTTGTTATCTCGTTCCACTCCTCTTCCCCCTGATTGTTATTGAGAAATTCCAATGCCTCGTCAACTGTCGCATTTCTATGCACGATCATGCAAAAGGCTGCTACCATCTTGGTGGGATTTTGATGCTGAAATACGTTGCGTCCAATGGAAGTCCCTGCGGCCCCTGCCTCCATGGCGCCTCTAACCATCTCAAGTATAGCACGATCCGATTCCATTTTGGGCCCGCCGGCAATGATGACCGGTACATGACATCCTTCCACAACATCCCTGAATGATTCCGTACTGCCGGTATAGGAGACCTTAACTACGTCTGCGCCTAACTCGGCGCCCAAGCGGGCGGCATGTCTAATTGCTGCGGGATCATATTCATCCTCGATCTTCTCACCTCGAGGGTAAATCATAGCCAGAAGCGGCATGCCCCACTTTGATGCCGTGTGCGCCACATTCCCCAAATCGGCCAGCATCTCTTTTTCGTGACCGTTGCCGATATTCACATGCACTGATACCGCGTCAGCTCCCAGTTCAATAGCTTCTTCAACTGTGCAGACAAGCGTTTTGGCATTCGGTTCTGGGGAGAGAGAAGTGCTGCCTGAAAGGTGCACTATTAACCCCATATCCGGCCCGCTTTTTCTATGACCCCGGGCAACAACGCCTTTATGAACCACCACCGCATTTGCCCCTCCATCTGCAACCTGAGTCATGGCTTCCCTCATGTTGGTAATCCCTAAGATGGGACCTGAGCTGACTCCATGATCCATGGGAACGATAACAGCCTTCCCGGTGTTGCGATCAAAAATCCTCTCTAATCTGATTTCTTTCCCTATCATTTTGATACCTCCTCATTCATTTTAATGATTATTACTTTCTTTCCTGCCAAGGAAGATGGCAGATACACCCGACCGCAACTTCCTGACCGATGCACCTTCTTCTCCATCGAATCAGCGCCATAAACCACGATCTTTGAATATAACCTGTCAACTCCCATATCGACATTTCTCCCCATTATTGATTCCTCCATCATCAAAAAAGGCCATGGTCGATCAATCCGCCCATGGCCTTTAAATACGATAATATCTGCGGCCTATGGGCGGACCTCTCAAGCCATAAAAATAAAAACCATACCAATAAGCCCTGACACGCCTTTCTGTTGGCACGGCGCTTAATCTACATCCTTTATTTTTATTGTTCATGATTTCTGAAACCTTTCTCTAAACTTCCTTAATCTCAACTACTCAACCACGCCATACCGTCTTGACCTTAAATAGTGATCAGCCAATACAATTGCCACCATGGCCTCTAAGACCGGCACAATGCGGGGCACTGCAGAGGTATCGAACCGGCCCTCTAAGTTTAATCGGGCAGGACGTCCTGCCCTGTCGATGGTCTCCTGCTCAATCATAATAGAGGGAATCGGTTTAACTGCGGCGCGTAAGACAATGTCATCACCGTTGGAAATGCCGCCCAGAATGCCTCCGGCCCGGTTTGTCTTAAACCCTGTGGGTGTAATAGGGTCATTGTTTTCAGACCCCTTGAGCCTAGCTGCTTCAAAGCCTGCCCCAATTTCTATCCCTTTTACAGCCCCTACGGACATCACCGCCTTTGCCAGATCCGCGCTCAATTTGTCAAATACCGGTTCACCTAATCCCGGGGGACATCCCTTCACCCTGACCTCAACAATACCTCCTACGGAATCACCTTCATCCTTTGCCTTTGAAATCACCTCTCTCATCTTGTGCGCCGCAGCCTCATCAGGGCAATAGAAGGGGTTTGTATTGATAGCCTCGAGATCAATATCTTCTGCCCGGACACCGCCCATTTCCAATGTGTAAGCAGTGATCCTCATCTCTAACGGCGCCAGGACCTTTCGTGCTACCACGCCGGCAGCTACCCTTGCGGCGGTCTCACGTGCAGACGATCTTCCCCCGCCCCTGAAGTCGAAATGACCGTACTTTTTGAAATAGGTATAGTCAGCATGGCCCGGCCTGAACAGCCGACGGAGGATTTCATACGGCTCACTCCTGACATCGTGGTTATGGATAAACAGGGCAATCGGTGTCCCGGTTGTGAGCCCCTCAAAGACACCGGAGAGGATCTCCACCAAGTCCATTTCGGATCGGGGCGTATCAATAGAGGAGCGGCCGGGCCTGCGTCTTGCCATCTCCTTAACAAAATCTTCCTCTGACAAAGGGATGCCGGAAGGACAGCCGTCTATAACGGTTCCGATGCCTTTTCCGTGCGATTCGCCGAAAGTAGTTATTTTAAATGCTTTTCCGAACGAATTCCCTGCCACCTTAATAGCCTCCCGCCAAATCGCCTTTATGCCAGTGTGGCAAGGCACTCATGATCGCTTGCGCCACTTCTTCAGGATTTTGGCCGTTAGTGTCCACTCTATAATCACTGGCGCGCTCATAAACCGGCATTCTCTCATTGAGAATCTCAGCGCTTTCTTTAAGTGGGTCGGCCCCTGAAAGTGAAGGGCGCCATTCACCCGACTTCTGTCCTTTTTTCATCCTGTCCCTTATGACCGGCGTGTTGGTGTCAAGCCACACCACCCAACCATTTTTCCTTAGATTCCTCACGTTCTCCTGATCTATGACTGCTCCTCCTCCCGTGGCAATGACCACGTTGTCTTTTGAGGCGATCTCTTCAACGACCTCCCTTTCCACACGCCTAAAATCTCTCCATCCGTTCTGAGATACATAGGAATGGATGGAAAGACCTATCTTTTCCTCAATAAGCCGATCTGTGTCCAAAAATTCCCTCTCCAAATCGCGGGCCAATAATTTGCCCACAGTTGTTTTACCGCTGCACCGGTATCCGATCAAAACAATGTTCATAATCCCTGTTTGCACCTGGCCAAAAAAAAGGCCGTGGGCACTTTTTTTGTGCCCACGGCCTTGAAACTTAAAAAATCAGCTTGTCAGCACATGAGCATAACTCTCCCGTAAAAATAAAAATAGAGGCTCTGCCATGGCTGATAACTGAAAATCATATCTGTTGCTGACCCTTTCATTTACTAATGATGAATGCTTATTAAACGATCAAGATCTATTTGTCAAGAAAAAAATTCCAAGGGATCTCAATAATATTTTTTTGAAGGGGCCGAAAAAAAAGCTTGACACATGAGATTCAGGAGATTATAAACCCGATTCATAAATCTTTTTTATGGTGAGTTTGGTTATCATGATTCATTTTTCGCAAAACATTATCGTCATTATCAGCGCAACAGGGATACTTGTATCTTTGTTGCTCCTCCTTTTGGGCGTCAGACCCAAATGTCCTGGCCTGATAATGACATGATTTAAACAAAACCCTTTAAAATCCGTTATCAGGCAAGCCTGGTAACGGATTTTTTTTGGCAAGAATTAGGCGTTTTTCATAACAACACAAAAGCAGTTTACGCTTTCTGTTCAAAGTTATGCTCAGCAGGCAAATCCGGCCTGACCGGAAACATTCAAGGAAGCAGAGCTTCCAGGCAGTGCGTTCCCAAGCTGGAGCTTGGGAACGAGTTTGAGTTAAGAGAAAAGTGTAACCCGGTGAATGTAAGGACGCCGAGAATTATTTGGAGAAAATGGGATGAGAAGTCAAATTACTCTCTACGACACCACGATGCGAGACGGGACCCAAGGCGAACAGGTCAACCTTTCAGCCGAAGATAAGTTCCGTATTGTAAAAAAGTTAGATGATTTCGGCATCCCCTATGTTGAGGGAGGATGGCCCGGCTCGAACCCGAAAGATGTCAGGTTTTTCGAGATGGCCCGAGTGGCGGATTTCAAAAAAACCCGGATAACGGCCTTTGGGAGTACACACAGACCGGGGATCTCCCCCCACGAGGATGATAACATCCGGGCGCTTCTCGAAACCGAAATGGAGACCGTGACTATTTTCGGCAAGAGCTGGGACCTTCACGCCACTGAGATCTTAGGGGTTTCCCTGAAGGAAAACCTGAGAATGATAAAAGAGACCGTGACCTATCTAAAAAGTGAGGGGAGGAAAGTGATCTATGACGCGGAGCACTTTTTTGACGGCCACCAGGCCAATCCTTCCTATGCTATGGAAACCTTAAAGGCCGCACAAGAAGGCGGTGCTGATACCATTGTACTCTGCGACACCAACGGTGGGAGGATGCCCCGGGAGATTGCGGAGATCGTTGTGGATGTCGTGGCCCGTCTGGGGGTTCCGATCGGGATTCATGCCCATAATGACTGCGGACTTGCCCTGGCCAATTCCTTAGCGGCTGTCGAGTCAGGGGCCCGAATGGTCCAGGGGACTATCAACGGTTATGGTGAGCGGTGCGGCAATGTGGACTTGATCTCAATCATTGGGAATCTACAGTTGAAAATGGGGTATTTTTGCGTGCCAGAAGAAAAGCTAAGACAACTCACTGAACTCTCCCGCTATGTGAGCGAGGTGGCCAATGTCCCTCCGTTTAATCAACGCCCTTTCGTGGGGAAAAGCGCCTTTACCCATAAAGGGGGCGTTCATGTCAGCGCCATTCAGAAAACCCCCACAGCCTATGAGCATATGGAGCCGCAACAGGTGGGTAATCGGCGACGGGTCCTTGTCTCAGATCTCGCAGGGAAAAGCAACATTGATTACAAGGCCCGTGAAATGGAGATTAAATTAGGGGGGAACGGATATGACAGCCAAAAGATCGTTGGCGTGATCAAAAGGCTGGAGGATGAGGGCTATCAATTTGACGCTGCGGAAGGGTCTTTGGAACTCCTTATAAAAAAGGTCACCGGTCAATTCCAGGAGCCCTTTACCCTTGAGTCCTTCCGAGTTACCACTGAGAAGAACCGCTCGGGTCCGGGCACCTGTCAGGCAACCATCAAGATCTCCGTCGGAGAAGAGGATGAAATCACTGCCGCCGAAGGGGATGGTCCGGTGAACGCCTTGGATAACGCCTTAAGAAAGGCCTTGACCAAATTCTTTCCCCAAATTGGGGAGATGGGTCTGGTTGACTTTAAGGTTCGTGTTATCGATGGGCGGGGCGGCACCGCAGCCAAGGTCAGAGTGCAGATCGAGTCCAGAGATTCACGGGAGATCTGGTCCACGATCGGCGTTTCAGAAAACGTCATTGAGGCGAGCTGGCAGGCCTTGGTGGACAGCTTTCAATACAAACTTTCCAAAGAATTGGCAGGAGTTTTATGATGAAAACAGATAAAGGTCGCTACATGGAGGAATACGCCGCAGATTCCCGCAACTACAGGAATCTGCGGAGGGTCCTTAGATAGTGCCTGAACGAAAAACCCTAGTTTTCGTTCGGACACTGATAGATAGAAACACGGGAAAGAAAAATGTTTAATGGGGAATCAGGATTCACTATTCCCCACTCAGCTATTTGACAAACTCTAAGGAGGTTATTCCATGAAAGACCATGTAACTATATTTGATACTACACTCAGGGACGGGGAGCAATCTCCCGGGGCCAGCATGAATATTGCCGAGAAGCTGCGTCTTGCAAGACAATTGGAGAAATTAGGCGTGGATGTTATGGAGGCGGGTTTTCCCGCGTCATCTCCCGGAGACTTTGAGTCGGTCCGGACAATCGCGGAAGCGATCCGAGACGTCGAGGTTACCGCCCTTGCCAGGACATCTAAAGATGACATAGACAAGGCCTGGGAGGCCGTCAAAGATGCAGCCAACCCAAGGATTCATACTTTTATCGCTACTTCGGATCTCCATCTAAAGCACAAACTCAACATGGATCGAGATCAGGTGGTGAAGGAGGCTGTTGAGGCGGTGAGATATGCAAAAGGCTTCACTGACAATGTGGAATTTTCAACAGAGGACGGCACCAGATCTGACAGGGACTATCTCTGCCGGGTATTTGATGCGGTGATCGAGGCAGGCGCCACTACAGTCAATCTGCCGGACACGGTAGGGTACGCCGTCCCCGAGGAGTTCTCTCAACTGATCACCTACGTAAGAGAGCATACCCCTAATATACACAAGGCCGTGATGAGTGTACACTGCCACAATGACTTGGGCCTGGCCACTGCCAATACCCTGGCGGGTATTAAGGCCGGCGCCCGTCAGGCAGAGGTTACCATAAACGGTATTGGTGAGAGGGCTGGCAACACCTCCCTTGAAGAGGTGGTGATGGCCCTTCACACCCGGAGAGATCTCATGAAATTGGAGACCTCTATTAACACAAACCAGATCCATCCAACCAGCAGGCTTACATCCATGATAACCGGCATTGTGGTTCAGCCGAACAAGGCGATTGTGGGGGCAAACGCCTTTGCTCATGAGGCAGGGATTCACCAGGATGGGGTTTTGAAAAATCCGATGACCTACGAAATAATGGACCCCGAAACAGTGGGCCTTGCCAGTAATAGCTTAGTGCTTGGCAAGCATTCGGGAAGACATGCCTTTAAAGACAAATTGGCCCAGATGGGTTATGAACTCCCAAAAAAGGAGCTGGACCGGCTTTTCCGGAAATTTAAGGAATTGGCGGATAAACGAAAAGAGATCTTAGAGGAAGATATTGAGGCCTTAGTGGCCGAGGAGATCCTTCGTGTTCCTGATGTGTATGAACTGAAATATCTCAACGTGGTGAGCGGCACGGTTGAGGTTCCAACGGCAACGGTCAAGCTCAGAATCAGCGGCAAGGAGGTAAAAAGCGCCGGGTTCGGGGTGGGACCCATTGATGCCGCCTTTAACACCATCGCCAAAATGATCGGAAGCAGCTCAAAGCTTATGCGTTTTTCGGTCAATGCAATCACCGGTGGCATGGATGCCCAGGGTGAGGTGACTGTTCGGTCGCAGGAAAACGGATTGGTGGCCCTGGGCAAGGGGGCTGACCCGGATATTATCACCGCCAGTGCCAAGGCCTATGTCAACGGGCTAAATCGCCTGGAATACATGAAGAAGAACCCGAGACTCTCACCCAATGAAGGCCTCCGTTAGCAACAGAAGGTTTTATTGGAGGACATGATAAGAGGAGAATCTGATGATGAAAAAGAGGATTATAAGCGATGCCGATGACAATAACTGAGAAGATCCTTGCGGCACACGCAGGGAAGGAGACGGTAAGCCCGGGCGAATTGGTACAGGTGAATGTGGATCTCGCATTGGCCAATGACATTACCGCTCCATTGGCCATTGACGTATTTGACCGCCTGGGGGTCCGGGAGGTATTTGACAGGGAAAGGATCGCCCTTGTCCCTGATCATTTTGTGCCCAATAAGGACATCGAGTCCGCACAACAGGTGAAGGTGACAAGGGAGTTTGCTCGAAAGCACCGGATAAAGCATTTCTTTGAATTAGGTGAAACCGGTATCGAACATGTCATCCTGCCGGAAAAAGGGCTTATCTCCCCGGGCGATCTCGTGATCGGTGCTGACAGCCACACCTGCACCTATGGCGCGCTTGGGGCCTTTTCTGCAGGCGTGGGGAGCACCGACCTTGGCGCCATCCTGGCCACGGGAAATACATGGCTCAAGGTCCCTGCAACAATAAAAGTCGTCTATGAGGGCAATCTCCGGCCCTGGGTGGGGGGGAAAGACCTCATCCTTTACACCCTCGGTCTTCTCGGGGTCGCAGGTGCCGTGTATTGTTACCTGGAATTTACGGGAGAGGTGATGGGGCGGCTCTCAATGGCCCATCG
>JAKLQB010000655.1 GCA_022013615.1 Desulfobacterales bacterium
AAGGTAAAGGAAAGGGAAGAAGGTGTAGGCTGTATTTATTATGATGAAGACGCAAAGGCCTGCAGGACATATGATCACCGACCTGCTCAGTGCGCGGCCCTTGCCTGCTGGGATCCGGCTGAATTCATGAGGGTGTATAAAAGGCCCGGGGCAAACAGAAGGGCGACCACTTATGACAAGGTTATTCTGGCCCTCATGGATGAGCACGAAAGGAAATGCAGCTACAGTAGGATTGACAGGTACGCGAGGCAGATCGAGCAAAAGGGGGAGGAGGCTGTTGGGAGAATTCTGGAAGCGCTAAGATTTGATCATCATATCAGGGCGTTTTCCTCAAAAAAGCTGGGCATCGATTTAAGTGAGATGGATTTTCTTTTTGGCAGGCCCCTTACGCAGACCATCACAATGTTTGGGCTAAAGGTGATAAAAAAATCTGACGGGTCCTTTTTTCTGACTGTCCTGGATTCTCCCTACACATCTTAGATAAAAAAAGAGGACTGAAAACCAGTCCTCTTTTTTAGTTGTACAATTTTATCAGAATAAACCACTAACCTTGCCAGTCGCAGTATCCACGTCCACCCTTCTGAAGGCGGGGTTGGAACTGGTTCCGGGCATCAGGCTGATGGTTCCGGCGCAGGGGCACAAGAACTTGGCGCCTGAGTAAATCAACACGTCCTGGATGGGAAGGGTCCAACCCTTTGGCACACCCTTGACTGTCACGTCATGGATGAGGCTGAGGTGGGTCTTCACCATCATGGTGGCGAAGTCATCATACTTGGAATCGCCCTCCAGCATCTTGGCCTTGGCCTCGGCATTAGGGGTCCATGAAACACCGTCTGCTCCGTACACTTCCTTGGCGATCTTTTCTACACGATCGCGTAGTTTCATTTCAACGGGATAGAGAAATTTGAAATCGGTCTCTTCCTCACATGCCTCTTTCACGGCCTCGGCGAACTCAATGGCGCCGTCTCCGCCCATTTCCCAATGTTTGGATTCTGCGCAGCGTGCTCCGGCTGCTTCTGCCGCCTTCTTTACAACTGCGACCTCTGCATCGGTATCCGTAAAGAAGCGATTGACACATACAACGGGATTAATTCCTGCCTTGCGGATGGTGTTGATATGATGGACCATGTTCTCGCAGCCCTTTTCCAGCAACTCCAGGTTTTCCTTTGTGTATTCATCGGCAAGAGGAAGACCGGCAACAACCTTTGGACCGCCGCCGTGCATCTTAAGAGCCCGGATGGTGGATGTCAGGACAGAAACGTGGGGTTTAAGGCCGCTGTTCCGGCACTTGACATTCCAGAATTTCTCAAACCCGATGTCAGCGCCGAATCCGCTCTCGGTAATATGATAGTCAAACAGCTTGAGACCTACACGATCAGCAATGATGGAGGACTGGCCAACGGCAATGTTGGCAAAAGGTCCTGCGTGCACCATGCAGGGCTGGTATTCTGCCGTGCACATGAGCGTGGGATTGATGGTATTTCTCATCCATGCGGTCATGGCCCCACCGCATTCGAGATCGCCTGTGGTCACTGGGTTGCCGGCCTTATCAAAGGCCACGGTGACATTATCAAGACGCTTTCTCAGGTCTGCAAGATCCGTGATAATGGAAAGAATTGCCATAAGCTCGGAACCCACGGCAATGCCAAACTTGGACTGCATTGTGAAGCCATCCATACGGCCGCCAATACCGATGATAATATTCCTCAGGCACTGGGCGCAGAAGTCGATGATCCAGCCCAGTTCCACACGGGTGGGGTCAATATCGAGACGGCGCATGCCGGTGAGCCTTTTCAGTTGCTCGTCGTTGTAATTGCGCTCATGCTGCATGCGGGCAGTCATGGCCACCATGGCCAGGTTATGGGCGTTCATGATGTCATTTATATCACCGGTCAGGCCAAGTGAAAACTCTGTCATGGGGATTAAAAGGGAATTACCACCTCCGGCCGCGGTCCCCTTGATGTTCATGGTGGGACCGCCCGAGGGCTGCCTGAGGGCCCCGCCCACGTTCAGGCCAAGTTTTCCCATACCTTCCATGAGACCGCATGATGTAGTGCTTTTTCCTTCACCCAGAGGGGTGGGTGTGATTGCGGTCACCTCAATGTATTTTCCATCGGGTTTGTCTTTCAGGCGGTCATTGATTTTCAGAAAATCGAGTTTGGCCAGCCTGCCCATTGCAAGGACTTCCTCTTTTTCAAGACCTAATTTCTCTCTCCATTCATCTGGCGTCGGCATGTTAGCTTCCGCTGCCTCTGAAATCTGCCAGTCGGCCATTTCTACTGCATTGTATGCCATGTATTCAATCCTCCTTTAAAATAGTTTTTTTGCGGTTTGGAAAAGGACCCGCATTCGCATTCAAACAGCCAAAATATCAGGTGTTTTTCATTGCTGTTTTCCCTATCACAAAAAAAAATATCGGTCAAGATTTATCGTAACATCTCAATAAATCCGGGCATTCCGACTGCTTCCCCCTTTTGCAAAGGGGGATTGAGGGGGATTTTTCTGATATAGCCCGGACTTTTTGAGAACTTACGATTTATCATGTTAAATAATTCACATGCTTCTAAAAGGGGCACCCTATTTTCAATTTGAACTCTTTCACTTGCCGGGTCTGATGAAACTAACTGGTTCCAAAGGATTTTCTGTCCTCGCAATTTCTTGAGGAGAGCTTCCCTTTCGAAATATCCTTGATACCCTTAGATTCTCCAATAAAACAGAATATTGTCCAATTTGGCTCACGACATATTTTCTCTTGACTAAGAAGATCTAAACACTAAGATAGGAAGGCTATTTTTCAGGCAGAGCCAATTGCCTATGACCACGCCCATCGAAGATCCCGCTATGCGGGAGAGGAGTGGATTTCTATTTTAGATTAAACAGTTAAAGGAGAATGGAGTTATGTTGAATGACAAGAAGATCGGTTTCATCGGAACCGGAAACATGGGGGAGGCCCTTATCAGCGGGCTTATTTATTCTGACTCGTCTAAACCGGAAAACATAATATGCTCTGATGTCCGGGAGGACAGGCTTGATTTTGTTAGGGAAAAATACGGGGTAGCCACCACAGCAGAGAATACCGATGTGGTCAAGGCATCGGAAATCATTATCTATGCTACCAAACCTCAGATTATTGCCTCAGTACTGAAGGAAACAGCCCCTGGCCTGGATATGTCCAAACTCATCATCTCAATTGCCGCTGGTGTTCCCCTGGCCGCAATAGAATCGTGCCTCAACAAGAAGTTGCGACTTATCCGGGTCATGCCCAATATCGCTGCGTTTGTTAAAGAAAGCGCTA
>JAKLQB010000656.1 GCA_022013615.1 Desulfobacterales bacterium
CATGGATTGTGGAACAGACTATGAGTGTCTTTTCCGCATTATATTCGGGTTATACTGTGAACTTCCCGGAGGAATCGGAAACCTCCCTGGCCGACCTTTACGAGATTGCCCCAAGTCTGGTGGTAGCCGGACCCAGTATGTGGGAAGGGCTTTCCCGTCAGGTCATGGTCAAGCATCTGGACGCATCTTTCTTTAAGAAACTCATCTATGACCTGTGCCTCCCAATCGGATACCGCTGGGCGGACTTCAAATTTGATAAGGAGAAGCCCCCATTTCTCTGGAAAATTATATACTGGCTCGCATACACAGCCATGTTCAGGGCACTGAGAGATCGCCTGGGCTTCTCCAGGGTCCGCTCTGCCATGACAGGTGGTGCGGCCCTTGGTCCCGACGTGTTTCGCTTCTTTCACGCCCTTGGCATCAACCTGAAACAGATCTATGGGCAGACAGAGGTGGCTGGATACTCCACAATTCACCGTGACGGCGATATAAATTTCGACTCGGTAGGAATCCCGGTCCCCATAGCTAATATCTCCATATTTGAGCCTGACAAAGAGGGTGTGGGGGAGGTTATCTCATCAGGCCCCGGCCTTTTTCAGGGATATCTCAAGAACGAGGAGGCCACAAAAGAAACAATCATAGACGGGTGGCTCCACTCCGGTGATGCGGGCTACTTTACCCCTGATGGACACCTGGTGATTATTGACCGGGTCAAAGACCTGATGCACCTCAAAGGCGGATCAAGGTTTTCACCCATGTTTATCGAAAACAAGCTCAAGTTTTGTCCGTATATTGTTGAGGCCGTTGTCCTGGGACACGAACAGGAATATGTAACAACCATGATCTGTATTGATTTTAAGCATGCGGGCAAATGGGCTGAAGACCGCCGGATCAGTTACACCACCTATTCAGACCTGGCCGCAAAGCCGGAGGTTTATGACCTGATTGAAAGAGAGGTAGTGCGTGTAAACACCACCCTGCCTGAAAAGGCCAGGATCGAAAAATTTCTACTCCTTTACAAGGAACTGGATCCAGACGACGAGGAACTCACCCGTACCAAAAAGATACGGCGTGGATTTATCAATGAAAAATATAAAAAAGAGATCGCAGGTTTGTACAGTGATGCAGAAGAACTTCCTATTGAGACTGTCATCCGATACCAGGACGGTAAAACAGCCACACTCCGTACCAATCTGATTATTCGTACCATGAAACCCGAGGATGCCTATAAGGACCTTTTAAGACCCAAAGGTTTTTTGAAAAGACTTACGGGGGGAATTTAAGTTGCATAACGAGTTTCAGTTTTTCATGCAGTTTTTGTTGTCCGGGCTTTCCATGGGCTCTATTTATGCCCTTGTCGCCCTGGGATTTGTCCTTATTTACAAATCCACATCCATTTTGAACCTTGCCCAGGGCGAATTTCTCATGGTCGGAGCCTATTTTTGTTTATCAATGACATTAGATTTCGGGCTCAATTTTATTGCCTCTTTTATGATCACCATGGTCTTCTCTGTGCTCCTGGGGATGGCTGTGGAACGACTTGTGCTCAGACCCCTTATCGGAGAGCCCATAATTTCGGTGATTATGGTCACTTTAGGCCTTACCTACATTTTAAGGGGCGTGGTCATCATGCTGTGGGGCAATGATATCCGACAGTTTAATATCTTTCCTGAAGAACCCGTTGATTTGTGGGGCGTTAAGCTCACTTACCTGTATCTCTGGAGCATGGGAATCTCACTGGTACTGCTGACCTTTTTTGCTATATTCTTTAAATACGCCCGTACGGGCATCTTTATGAGGGCAGTGGCGGACCACCAAACCGCATCACAGAGCATGGGAATTTCGGTCAAACGGATCTTTGCCATTAGCTGGTGTATCGCCGCTGTAGTATCCTCCATCGGCGGAATCCTGGTAGGCAATATCGGAGGGGTCGGCGTGGACCTCAGCTACATAGGCCTTAAGGTGTTACCTGCTGTGATCTTAGGGGGGCTTGACAGTATCCTGGGCGCTATCATTGGCGGCCTGGTAGTGGGTGTTCTGGAATTTCTTTCAGCCGGCTATCTGGACCCCTATATCCCTGCTTTGAACGAGGTATTTCCCTTTATTGTTCTGGTTCTGGTTTTGATGATCAAGCCTTATGGTCTATTTGGAATTGAAGAGATTGAGAGGGTTTAGAGGGAAGTGAGCTAAAGTGACTAAAGTGCCTAAAGTGAACTAAAGTTAATTGACTCGTAAAAAGTTTCTCGAAGCTTCTCAATAACTCATGGATAAAACCCTTACTGATAAACTCCGAATAAGGAATTTAGTAACATCTCAAAAAGTTGGGGCAAATCCGCTGGTGTAGGGCAGCATTTTATATGCCACCGTTATTGGCGGGGTATAAAACCCCGCCCTACAAGAAACAAA
>JAKLQB010000063.1 GCA_022013615.1 Desulfobacterales bacterium
AGATGCTTACCGTCCCCCCAACCATAGAACAGCCTCGGCAAACTGAGCTGTATCGCTATTGAACGTGCCGCAATAAACAATATGCGGCAATCCCAGCCTGGAAAAACCCCCTGACAGGATTAACAGGATTGACATGATTATGTGTTTAAGACACCGCATTCTTGAGACCCCCCATCTTCATATCGTCCTTTACCAGCCCGAAATACCTGCCAATACCGGGAACATTGCCCGTCTCTGCGGAGCTGCGGAAGTAAGGTTACACCTGGTCCATCCCCTTGGTTTCAAAGTGGACGATAAACATCTCAAACGGGCTGGCCTTGACTACTGGCAGGAGGTTGATATTCGCCACCACCAGAGTTTTGAGGCCTTCCTGTCGGATATGGATGCCAGCAAAAACCTGTTCGCCTTCAGTCGTCACGCTTCTGAACCTTACACAAATGCGCGGGCAGGGAAGGGCGATTACCTGCTCTTTGGCCCTGAGACCCGTGGCCTTCCATCCCACATAAGACATACATATCCCTGTTATGCCATCCCCATCTGGGGAAACGTCCGAAGCCTGAACCTCTCCACAACAGTAGGAATTGTGACCTACCATTATCTTAATCAAATAGGACGATTCTAATTCATAATCACCCACGTTTTTTCTTGACAAACCGAACTGCTCTAATCTAACCTTCGTCGCAATTCGAACCTGACCAAGGAGCCAATTTCAAAACGTCCCCTTTTGCCTCCCGCCATCGGCGGGACGTCAGGCTCAAATTTTAATCCTCGAAATACTCAATGTATTCCTGTGGTTAAAATTTTTGCCTTCCTTGATCTTGAATCCCGCTGTAAGCGGGAAATATTTTGAAACGGCCTCCAAGGTTCAGAAATTTTTTCAATTACAAGATAGACTGTTTGGCATGAAGTTCCTTCACTTCCCCCTTTCGCAAAGGGGGATCGAGAGGGATTTTTTTGATACACCCCAGATTTATTGAGAGCTTACGAGCATCAACCTTAACCATATCGACTTTCTGCATTTCTCTTTAAATATCAAAAGCCGCCGGTGATAATTCCTGCATCATCCGGCATAACCTAATCCTGAAGAAAATTTCCGGCATTCGTCTGAAGTATATTTTTTCCGGACACTGGCCACAGAAAAACGTTCAATGACCGAAAGCGCTCACCGCCTACTTTGATAGGTGCCCTGTGAAAACTCACAGTGAGCGTATCCCCGCAATTCAAAAAGGTTTTAAAGCCCAGTTCTTATTCCCCGATAGGGGGACGAGTCGGCTCCATGATGCACGAGGTGCTGAGAACATGTTTTTAGATAATTAAAAAGCAAGGTTAATATAGCCGATTAGCCGATTCATTACATACAGTTACAAACAAGGGAGATCGCTCAATGTCGAGAAAATACAAAGGATTTAGGCTTGTAGCTCATGTAGCCATTTTAGTTCTTGCAGCTCTTCTCTCTGCTAATCCGGTATTGGCCGATGACCCACTTCAAGTTATTGTGGAGTCTATCCAGTCAGGCCCACTTTCCGGTCTGAAGGTTTATGCATTCACAGAATCCGGTTCTTACACAGGTAAGTATGCCACTACAGATGGAAGTGGAACCGCCCTTTTTGACCTGGAAAATTTCGCAGACGGCACCTACAAGTTCCGGGTTGACTACCTGGGGAGCCAGTTCTGGAGCCTGGTGATCACAATACCCGGGGCTTCCACGGTTGAGGTGGTGATTGAGGAAGAGACCGTTGAAGTGACGGTCACCACAGGCTCAGGGCCTGCTGAAGGAGTGAGGGTCTATCTATTTTCTGAGAGTGGATACTACCTGGGCATATATGAAGTGACGGATGCAGCGGGCATGGTCTACTTTGATCTTCCGGTAGGCAAAAACTTTAAGTTCAGGGCCGATATCCTGGGGGGGCAGTACTGGAGTGACGTCATCACTGTCTCAGGCGGAGGTGTAAACACTGTGTCCGTGAGTGCAGGCGGGGGTTTCTTGCAGGTGACCGTGGAAAAGGCCCCCGGCAGCCCCATGGAGGGTATCAAGGTTTATCTTTTCAGCCAATCCGGAAGCTATCTGGGTCTATATGAGGTGACCAACGCATCTGGCATTGTGGGTTTCAATGTACCCGATGGCACCTACAAGGTGCGAGCGGATTACTTAGGCTACCAGTTATGGAGCGAGGAGGCCCAGGTCATAGGCGATACCGGCATGGTGCTTACGATTCCTCACAAGCCGGTGGAGATCACGGTTCAAGGCCTTTTCGCGGGTGTGCTTGAGCCCATTGTGGGGATAAACGTCTACCTATTCAACCCTGCCGGATCTTACCTTAGTCAGAATCTACAGACGAATGCCAGCGGAAAAGTCACATTTGAGCTGCCAGAGAAGGCATACAAGGTGCGGGCCGATTATCTTGGTCAGAAGCTCTGGTCTGAGGAGTTTACCTGGCAGAACACCACAGTGAACGTGCCCATGGCCGATGCCGAGATCACCGTGACCGGGGCCGGGTTTCCTCAGCAAGGGGTGAAAGTATATCTGTTTTCGGCGGCTGGGTCATATTTGGGTCTTAACGAAACCACAGATATTGATGGTAAGGTCGCCTTCCGTGTTCCTGAAGGCGCTTACAAATTCCGTGTGGATTACCAGGGCAGCCAATACTGGAGCCCTGAGGAAACACTCGCTGCAGACCAGGTAAATTACATCACCATCTCCGTGGGCGGTGGCTCCTTCACCGTCACGATTCAAACAGACACGACCGAACCCCTTGTTGGCGTCAAATGTTATGTGTTCAATGAGTCTATCACGTATCTTGGGCTGTTTGGCGCCACTGACAGCAACGGTGATGTCTCGTTTGATCTTGCTGACGGAACCTACAAATTCCGGGCGGACTACCTGGGCAGCCAGTTCTGGAGTGAAGTGGTCGCTGTCCCCGATGTTTCCACGACTGAGGTGATTATCGAGGAAGAGACAGTTGAGGTGACGGTTACCGCAGCCGCGGGACCTGCCGAGGGCATCAGGGTCTATCTCTTCTCTGAGAACGGCTCGTACCTCGGTGTTTATGAAGTAACAGACGAAAATGGGCTGGTATCCTTTGATCTTCCGGTAGGCAGAAACTTTAAGTTCAGGGCAGACATCCTGAGGAACCAGTACTGGAGCGACGTCATGACTGTTTCAGGCGGAGGCGTGAACAATGTTTCCGTGAATGCGAGCGGGGGTCTCTTGCAGGTGACTGTGGAAAAAGCCCCCGGCAGCCCCATGGAAGGGATCAAGGTTTATCTGTTCAGCCAAACCGGAAGCTATCTGGGCCTGTATGAGGTGACCGACGCCTCTGGAGTGGTGGGATTCCATGTATCCCAAGGCACCTTTTAGGTCAGGGCCGATTACCTGGGCTACCAGTTCTGGAGCACGGAGGCCCAGGTCACGGGAGACACGAGCATTGTGCTTACGATTCCTCACCAGCCGGTGGAGGTCACGGTTCTAAGTGTTTTTCAGGGCGTGCCTGAGCCCATTGAGGGAATCAAGGTCTATCTTTTCTCTTCTGCCGGATCTTATCTTGGCCAGTATCAACAAACCAACTCAAGCGGGAAGGTCACATTCGACCTGCCCGAGAAGGCTTACAAGGTCAGGGCGGACTATCTTGGTCAGCAGTTCTGGTCCGAGGAGTTCGCCTGGCATGACACCACCGTGGAAGTGCCCATGGCCGATGCCGAAATCACTGTGACTGGGGCCGGCTTTCC
>JAKLQB010000657.1 GCA_022013615.1 Desulfobacterales bacterium
CTTTAAAAAGAGACCCCACGGCCCTGCATTACCAAGGCCTAAAGGTGATAATGAGAATTGCTGCATTTTTCTATTGACATGCGAACCCTTCACGTTGTCAACATATGGCAGAGAAGCTAATAAGGATACAGGGATGGCCCAATATAAATTTAGCGATGAGGACCTTAGACAGATAAGAAATCACGGACTTACCATAAATACAGTCCAAAAGCACCTTGCCCTGTTCAAGACGCCCCCACCTTACTTAAACCTGCTGGGTCCATGTACCCCTAATGACGGAATTAAAGTGATTGACCAGCACAAAACCCAAGAGTTTATAAAAATTTACGAAACGGAAGCCCAAAAAAGCCGCTGCCTCAAGTTTGTTCCCGGGTCAGGGGCTGCCTCCCGGATGTTCAAGGCGCTCCTCAAGGCCCTTAACCGGGAAAAAGAAATCCTAAAGGAATCGATTGCAAGGGAAACCCAGGCTGGGCATAAGGAAGCGCAGGATCTCCTTGAGTTTATGAATGGCGCCAAAAGATTCGCATTTTCCAAAGATCTCAAATCCGTGATGTCAGAGAAAGGCCTTGATTTTGACAACCTTTTGGAGAGAGGTCAATTTACCGATATTATCCGTTTCCTTATAAGCGAGGTTGGCCTCAACTATGCTCACCTCCCAAAGGGCCTCCTTAAGTTTCACGCATATCCAGAAGGGAGTCGCACTGCCTTTGAAGAGCACCTGGTTGAGGCCGCCCAATACATAGCAGACCAGACCGGACAGGGTCCTCTTCACTTTACCGTATCCCGGGAACACATAAAAGAATTCCAGAAGCTTCTAAAGAAAGTGAAGCCCATTTATGAACAAAAATACCAGGTGTCGTTCCATGTAACTTTTTCAGCTCAAAAGAAATCCACAGACATCCTTGCGGTGGACTTGGATAACCGGCCTTTTCGTGAGAAAGATGGCAGGCTTTTGTTTCGCCCGGGGGGTCATGGTGCCCTGATAGAAAACCTGAATGATCTTAAGGCAGATATTGTGTTTATAAAAAACATAGACAATGTGGTCTCTGACCGATTCAAACACGAAACGGCCAAGTGGAAAAAGATCCTGGGCGGGTATCTCATTGCTTTACAGAATCAGATATTCAGTTACGTGGAAAAACTATCGTCAAAAGCTGTAGAAAGAACCCTGATAGAACAGGTCGCAGACTTTATAAGGGATGACCTTTTACTGTCAATTCCTTCTTTTTCCAATAAAGCGTTTCCTGAAGAGAAAAAAGCTGTGCTTATGGAAAAACTCAATCGGCCCATAAGGGTATGCGGCATGGTTAGAAATGTGAGTGAACCGGGAGGAGGCCCCTTTTGGGTAAAAGACCAGACCGGTGAAAAGTCTCTTCAGATTGTGGAAAAAGCCCAGATTGACCCCGATTCCAGAGAACAGCAGGCTATTTTGGCCGCTTCCACACACTTCAACCCTGTGGATCTTGTGTGCGGCATCCGTGACTCGCAGGGGAGGCCATTTGATCTTCGCCAATATGTGGACCCTAATGCGGTTTTGATATCCAAAAAATCGAAAGAGGGAAAGGATCTGAAGGCACTGGAACATCCGGGGCTCTGGAACGGGGCCATGTCCCGATGGATTACCATCTTTGTGGAGGTTCCGGGCATCACCTTCAACCCTGTCAAGACTGTGAATGATCTGCTTCGAGAGCCGCATCAGCCAGCCTAAGAAAAGGATCCACGCCCATCCAAGATCCCGTTATTCGGGGAGGACGGGATTTTCCAGAAACCACTAAAGAACTATTGGAAACACTAATGAAAACAGACATGACGCATAAACAGGAAACCAATGGTGTCCCCACCCGGTATTCTCACTGGTACACTGTGGTGGTGGCCCTTTTTATAACCTGCCTGGTCACGGCCAATATCATGTCTGTGAAACTGATAAACGTTTTTGGTCTGGTACTGCCTGCAGGTGTACTCATCTTCCCCGTCAGCTACATCACCGGAGATATTTTGACAGAAGTATACGGATATACCCAGGCCAGAAGAGTCATCTGGCTGGGTTTTTTTTGTAACTTTATTGTTGTCATTGCCATATGGCTGGGCAAGGTGATTCCTCCTGCTGCATTTTGGGAAGGACAGGCCGCCTATGAACTTATTTTAGGCTATACTCCCCGGCTTTTAATGGCCTCTTTCCTGGCCTATCTGGTGGGAGAATTCTTTAACGCCTTTATCATGGCCAAGATGAAGATCCTTACAAAGGGTCGCTGGCTGTGGACGCGCACCATCAGTTCCACGCTGGTGGGTCAAGGACTCGATTCCATGGTTTTCATTTCCCTGGCATTTTTAGGTACTATTCCCATCAAAGCCCTGGCCCTGGCCGTAATCACCCAGTGGCTGGTCAAATCCGCCTACGAAGCAGCAGCCACACCTCTAACGTACATATCGGTGCGCTTCCTCAAAAAACATGAGGGCCTTGATGTATATGACTATGATACACGCTTCAATCCGTTATTAATAAGAAAGCAATAATGTGCCTGACCCCTTTCCCCTTTATTTATAACCCGCAGCGCTTTAAACTGCTGTTTCTTGACATCGGCCTTATACAAAGGGCTTGTGATCTCAACATATCTCGCTGGATTACTGAGTAGAAGTCAAGGCCGCCTCGTCTGGGAAATTGAAAAGCATGCACGGACACTATTAAAATAATCAACATGAGGAGTTCAAAATGACTGAGGAACAATCTGGGAAGGAAAATCTGGTAATTTATCAAAGACAAGGACATATTGGATTCATCACACTGAATACACCTGAGAAGCGCAATGCACTGAATCCCGCTGTCTGGGACGCCCTGAATAAGGCTATTGGCATGGCCGAAAAAGATGAAGAAGCAAGGGTAGTTCTTCTCCGGGGAGAGGGAAAATCATTTTGCGCCGGTCTGGACCTGAGTCCGGATAATTCGCTGTTTTCCGATATCATGGGCACTCCCGGTGCCTTACAGAAGATGGACCTATTCAGGGCAATCAGAAAAGTCCAGGATATTCATACCCGGCTGGAACGTCTTCCCAAACCCACAATAGCGGTCATTCACGCACACTGCCTTGGAGCAGGCCTGGAACTTGCCCTCTGCTGCGATATCCGCCTCTGCTCGGCTGATGCCATATTCGCCCTTCCTGAAGCCAGGCTTGCCATTATCACCGATGTGGGAGGATTGCAGCGACTCCCTAAAGTGGTGGGACGTGGCCATGCCCGGGAGATCGCATTCCGCGGACACAGATTCGATGCCCAACGGGCTCAGGCCATTAACCTGGTAAATGATGTTTATCCTAACCAGGAAACACTCAACGCAAAAGCCCTTGAAATTGCACGGGAAATTGTCGAAAATCCACCCCTGGCTGTACAGGGAGCCAAAGAGGTCTTGCTTTATGACGAAGAAGTCGGCCTGGGCCAATCTCTTCACTACAATGCGGCCAGATCCAGCATGATCATGCCCTCTGAGGACCTTGCCGAGGCGATTTCCGCATACATGGAAAAGCGAAAGGGAGAATTCAAGGGGAAGTGAGAAATCCTCAGGTCACACATTCATTTTAACTGAAATCTATGAAGACCTGTGTTTTCTACATCTGCCTAAAGATATGAATGTAAGACCGGCTGACAGTGAGACTCTCTGATCGATCTTTCAGTCTGATAACCCCGCGTCCTGTAAGGGAACGGCTCATTTTGGCAATGCAGCCTGCATTCACTATTGTTCCCCGATGAATTCGCCAGAATTTATTGGGATCAAGTTCATTTGACAGCTCCTTAACGGGCTTTCTGATTAGGGATTCACCCTCTTTCGTCATTACCATGGTGTATTTATCGCTTGACTTGAAGTAGTAGACCTCTTCCACGGGAACAAGCCTGATCTCCTCACCCTGCTGGACTCGAATCCACTGCAGATAGATCGGCGTTTCTTTATTGGGGAGGCTGGCTACTATTCGCTCTACTACCTTGGAAAGATCGGCAGGAGGCCCGAACGATGTGGCGACCTGCTTTTTTAACCGGTCGGTTGCCTTTTTCAATCTCTCACGGGTTACCGGTTTCAGAATGTAGTCAATGGCCTCATTCTCAAAGGCCTCCACCGCGTACTGATCGTAGGCAGTGATAAAGACAACCCAGCATGAGTCAGCTATTTTTTTGGCAACTTCCATGCCGGAAAGACCGGGCATCCGGATATCGAGAAAGGCGATATGGGGTTGGGTCTTCCGGATCAATTCCAGGGCCTCCCGGCCGTTTCTGGCCTCACCGCTGATAATGAGCTCAGGCCACACGTCAGAAAGCCTTGATTTCAGATAGGATCTTAATTGATCTTCGTCATCTGCGATGATGGCTTTGATCTCTTGCATGGGGGACCTCAATAATTGCCTTTAGGCCGCATGGCCGATTCTCTTCCAGGATCAACCGTCCATTTTCACCATATAAGGATTGTAAACGCTCCCTTATGTTGGAAAGGCCCGTACCCAGAGCACTCTCTTCGTAGAACCCCACACCGGTATCGGCGATTTCCAACCGGAGCGTCTCGCCAATTTTCTCTCCGCTTATGGACACCTCTCCTCCTTCAATTTTTGGTTCCAGACCGTGCTTAATGGCATTTTCCACCAACGGTTGAATCAACATTGGCGAAAATGGAAGATTCTTTAGGTTATCCGGGATGTCCATTTTGTAACGCAATCTATCGCCCATGCGAACCTTGAATATGTTCATATAGGCCCGTATCATCTCTATCTCCTGACCAATAGTGGTTGTGTCCTCCCTTGTTTTGGAAAGTGATGTCCGCAGGTAATGGATCAGATCTTCCAACATGAATTTTCCCTTCTCCAGATCGGTTTCGAGCAGGCTCAGGATGTTGGACAGGGTATTGAACAAAAAGTGGGGCTCAATCTGGGCCTGGAGGAGCTTCAGGTTACCTTCTACGGCCTTTTTTTCACTGGTGAGCCTTTTTATCCTTTCTTCCTGAACCAGGGCTTTGGTGGCAGAGATGGTATCC
>JAKLQB010000658.1 GCA_022013615.1 Desulfobacterales bacterium
AAGGCAACAATCAAGATCTTTTTTCTGTTGAGCACCGAGAAGAAAGACTCGGAGGGCACTGCGGTTATACGAGCATAGGACTCCGGGAGAGCGAGCTGAAGACATAGGCCCGTGGTTGCCATGATCGTGGCGGACAGGAAAAACATGTGAAAACCGAATGCCCGGATGACTACCTCACCAACTGCAGGCCCCACGGCCATTCCTGTGAGTCCTGTGATACCAAACATCCCGATGCCTTCATTTAGACGGCTTTCAGGGACAATGTCCGCAATGTAGGTAAATGCCGAAGTAAAACAGAGCGCCAATCCAACACCATGGATCACTCTTATGAGGAGCAGCGGCAGATAGAAGCGAGCCAGCTCCCCACGAAAGAGAAGGTAAGCGAGAGGCATGAGGCTCATGATAATGCATCCAACGGTGTAACTCCTTTTCCGCCCCAAACTGTCGATCATTTCAGAAATCCAGGGGCGGCATACGACGGCAGATAGGGCAAGGGCGCCCATGATGATGCCGATATCTGCTTTAGAGCCGCCGTGACTGGTGATAAAGAGAGGAAAGAGAAAAAAGGCGCCTATACTGGATACGGTGAACAAGTTGGCTACGGCCATCAAGACAAAGGATCTATGGTAGAGGATTGGATCTGTTATTGAACGCATGAAGATGCCTGTTGGAATGAACCGTGGCTTTCTTTTTTCCATAAAAGAAGTCAGTTCCTCCTTATGATCCTCCGTGTATGTGGTAAGGAGAAATTGATCCGCATCCATATAGATGCCTACCTTTCCCTGCATGTCCCTCGGATTAAAGCTCTATGATTTTACCCCCAGCTGGAAGGTCGCTTTCATCGTAGCCGAAATCCGTCAGCATTCGATGGGTCGTCTTCATATTGGGTTGCCAATCCATCCTTTCACCTCGAAACTTGGTCGCCACCTGATAGTCCACGATGGGAGACAGAACACCCATGGCGAGGAAGTTTGGCTGATGAGTGGGATTGCCTCCAGGGCCACCTTTGCTGGCCCAGAGCGCATCTACGAGACAGAGCTGTTGGCGCGGGAAAAGGACTTTCTCCGTTTGCTTGTCCATTGCACCGAGAATTTCAGGAGTTCGATGCTTCTTGCCGATTATTGAAACCCACTTACTACATCTAAAAAGTTCTATTAAAGATTTAAAATGTTAATCTTTGCTTTCAGAGCCTTATCCTTTTCAAGTTTCATATTTAGATCAACATATCCCTTTTCCACCCCAGCTTAAGAAGTTGTATCCTGTCAGGATGGCTGTTACCCAGTCCGAAGTGGGCATCGGCAGCGGTAATGTGCAGAGGAGGCGGACTGATGGGACTCTCCTTACCAAAGAAGGCATCTCGTTTGGCCTGTATGATCCGAGCCCCCGTGGCATCGGCAGCCACCGGATCAGTGCTCACAATGAGGCCTGAGTAGCGCCACATGTACCGTCCGCTGAAATGATGGGGTCCGATGCCATGAAAAAGAGGAGTCAACAGCACCAATATATTAAGGCGGGTCTTGCCCCTGACGAGAGGCAACTGCCAGATAGCTCCCAGTTTCTCGCAGGCGTTGCCGTGGTAACTCCAAGGCGAACGGACAAACATGATGTAATTTTTGATGAGCGTACCAAGGCCTGACCAGTGGTGGGTTCTCATGGGGCGGACGTTGATCAGGGCTGTGGCCTGCTTGAATACTGGGTTCTTACGCACTCCTCGATCATCGACACTCACATTTTCCTTGCTGACACCCGCATCAACAAGGCGCTTTATGATAGCAGTCTCAAGCGGCTTAGGGGTGGGGAGATGGTACCAGACGTTGCTCTTGATGCCTACTATATCACCTGGCCGGGCAAGCTGCTTCCAGGCTACAGCGGGATCGGGTGCATTAAGGAGGGTAGTTATAGCCTCATCCAGCATATCCTGCAGGATCTCAGGCCTGGGAGAGCCATCTTTGTCCAGGGCGTTTTGATCCCGGATCAGAACCACCAGGCTCTTTGTGGGCGTTTTCACGGAGGATTGGGCCAGCAGCGGAAGCCCCATAAGGCTTGCCAGGGCCACAGACGAGCCCGCACGAATAAAATCGCGTCGTGTGATAACTTTTTTACCTTTTCCCATACGAGATTAATCCTGAGCAGAGGTCTCCATAATTTCTCTGAGAAGCTTTTCACCAAGACCCCGGCTGTAGGCATCGAAAACGGCAGCCAAGAGCTTCCCCTTCACTGCAGCTCCAGACCACTTTCCGTTTTCCAGCTGGACCACCTCTCCTTTCGCATCCGCCTCAGGGAGGTAATGTCTGAGAAAACATGCGTAAGCCTTCGTGGTTTCTCTTTCATTAGGGTACAGGACTAAAAGCAGCCTGGCAAACTCTTCACCGCGCTGGTATTCGGCAAGGACAGCATCAGTACGGGGCCCGAGGTTCAGGACATTTTCGTTTGATAGGTAGAAATGGTAGTTCAGCACTACATGGTTGTGAAGGTATCTGAGGCTCCGAGGTTTAAGTCCCTCTAAAGGGAGCAACTTTAGAATCTCAGGCTTGGAGCCTTGCACCGTGATGAGTGACGCCACCGCCTTGCCCAATTCTTTGACGGATCTTTGGGCTGCGGCCGTTTCCTCCTCCGCGTAAATGGAGACAAAAAATCTGTCTTTCCAGAACCTCAGCCAGCCGTGCTGGTAAAGCCCATCCTGACCTATCTGTATCGCCTCCCCGTCCTGGTCGTGAGTAAATACCCCGAAGGCATCTTCTGAAGAGCCCATATGGAAGATATCCAAAACAATAGGCGGTCCGTGTGGATTGATATAGCGTCGGGAAAGACACTTTAGCATATTGTAGGCCCTGTAGACTTCACCCGCGCCGTTGATATAGTCGAATATGGTCTTATCATCGAAAAAGCGATCCCCTGGTTCCGCCGCCCACCCCTCTATGTGCTCGGGCAGAGCCCCGTGCAACATCTTTAGCGAATATGCATAGGATTTCTGAATGATACAAGGCATGGAAATACCCATGAGCAAGCAAGTAAGGAAGAAGAAGGCTGCCTTCATCAGAGGAATTCCTTCCGTATTTCAGTGTGATTAGAAGTTGCTTTTCCTAATAGAGAATATACGAAAGTCAGGCTTGTATGTCAAGGTTGAGAGTTCATGATATGTACTTCCGGCAAAAGGCTTCGGTAATCTCGCGCAAATCAGGAGTCAGGCACTCATGGACTTTCGCTCGAATGGTGGTCGGAACATCTCCATAGAAAGCCTCGGCAATGCCACCGGTGATGCAAGCGAGTGTATCGCTGTCACCTCCCAGCGAGATAGCGTTCCGGACTGCATCCTCATACGACCTGGAATCAAGGAAGGCAATTATCGCTTCCGGCACGGTCCCTTGGCAGGAGACGTCAAACGAGTACGTTGGCCGAATATCATCCACAGTTCGTTTCAAATC
>JAKLQB010000659.1 GCA_022013615.1 Desulfobacterales bacterium
ACTAAGTTCAACTGCAGGGATTTTAGGCTAAAAGAAGATGTTGGGGGATGAAAAGAATCCCAACTTCAGAAAAAGGGGGTTGGCGGGACAAACATCGTTTGTGCAGGGCGTGCATAGTAGTATTTCGCAATTACAACTCCCTCCACCACAGGTAAAAAAAGTTGGCAGCGGGGGCAGAGGGTTCTATGGCCAGAATTCCTGGTCCAACAGATTCAGTGCCACTACCACCGGGATTTATTCTTGATGCTGAAACCAGTAGTTTCTGATCTGTCTTATTTATTACAACTACAGGCTTCGAGAGGAGTCCATCAGCCCCCCCTATCACCCGTAAGTATCCGTCAACTGCCTCACCCGTTTTGTAGTTCAGGGCATAGAGTTTACCACCCTGACCAGGTAAAAAGGTCGTCACATAGTAGGTCTTAAGAAAAACCACACCTTCCGAAAGTACCTTTTCACCGGGTGCTAACCTTATATACCACCCCTGGTCATTATCAAGATCGGGCAGCGTAGTTGGTAAGTCCGTCACATCAATCAGATCCGACTCTGTAAGCGTAGTTGAGGAGTGTGTATCCTTTACAGAATAAATCCTATCCGAGCTAATGGTGTTGCAGGGGTCCTCCCTGTCTCCCGTTCCCATGAAAACCAGGTCATATCCCCATTCAAGGGTCACGCTCGGGGGATAGAAGAATTTTCTCCCGTGCGCCGGATCTGAAAGGAATAAGATGTGAGCTGCCTGATCTGTCCAATTCATAATGTTTTCGTCAGTAGCGGGAAAAACCAATGGATTATCATCCTTGTCAGTAAATTTTCCAAACCGCCACACCTGACTCCCAAGGTCTCCCACATATAGCTTGTCTACAAAACCATTGCTATCCCCATCAACAAGGGTTACTGAGCTTGGAATACTATAATTCATGCCGTTGATATTGCTAATTTTTTTCACAACACCGCCAGTAAAAACATTGATTGCGAGGACCGCCTTTCCCACCGAGTTATCCGAACTGTAGCCTCCCCCGATGAAAAATACAGGGGTTCCGGCATCATCATCTTCATTCGAAGTCTTTACAAGTCCGAACCGGGGCTCAGACCAGCTCTCACCTAATTCCGCAATGACCACATCGGGGCCTGCCTTTGGGGGGGCGTAGCAGGTGATTGAGACAATGGTTGCGGTAGCCCCGGATTTCTCCCCTGTGACAATCCCGCCCACCGCAAAATCGCCTGTTTGTTCTCTGTAGGCGATCGAGCTTTCGACCAGTGTTCCATCCGCCGTGGCGGCACCCACACCGTTATCAGTTAAAACTTCACCGTCTTCAAAGGTTCCAGTTACACCCTCAAGCTCAAAAGACCCAGCTTTTGCATCATCATACTGGCTTATCCTCCACAAAAAGAAAGGCCTTTCAGGATTCGTAACATCCAATGCAAAGTAACTCGTTCCCCCTTTTCGCTCTCCGCAAACAAGAATGACCTGGTCTTTGTCATCATCGTCGACATCATCGTCTCCGTCCGAGTCAACATTAACTTCTATGGTTCCATTTCCGTTCACGTCCCTTATATAAACTTTTGGGCTCGAATCCACATAATATTGATGGCTTTCACCTTCTACCATGTCCTTTAGGCGATGGAGCTGGTCAGGTGGGATGAACGCCCACATCTCTCTGCCATCGTCACTTGCCGGAGTGCTCAGGGTTGAATCTTTAACTGCATGAAGCATCCCGTCGTTTGCCCCGAAATAGATCACCCTCAAGGAATCTTCGTAGTCAATAACCAGCGGTTCACTGTGTTGGACGTCTCCGGTGATTACCGCTCTGTTCTGGCCATCGACATCCGCACCCCTAACGAAATCAATGAGTTGTTCAGTTGTATGGTTATCTGGATTGCCAAGAATAGGCGCTGTCAGAGCGGTATTGCTCGAATTGAATTCATTGGTGTCATCAGTCAAATCCGTGGACGCGCCCAGGTATGTATAGATCTTTCTACTTGAATTATGAATATAGTTGCTTTTATGGGGGGCCGCCCAGTCTATTGTCGCCCAGAAAGGCACCGCTTCCTCTTTGATGACCCCATTGGGCCAGGTTGCTATGGCACCATTTGCATCAACAATATCCCCATCAGCCGAGATCCCCAATTTGATAACATTTCCTGCCCAGAAATTCCCTTCACCCGGATAAAAAAAGGCCAGGTAAACCCTATTGCTGCTGGTGGTCCTTGAAACAGGGACAACCGGGGCGGTAAAAGTGTACGGGCCCCCATCAGTCTCGATTAAACAGGTATCGTCAGCAAAGCCCACATGAAACATAAAGATGAAGCAGGCTGAGAAAACAACACTTGTAATCCATTTGTGTTTCAATCCTTTCATGTTCCCGTCTCTGGTACAGATATAGTTGAGTGGTTAATTGGTTAAGTGGTACTTCTCAATAATTTCAGGCTGAATTTAAAATCCCCCTCAATCCCCCTTTTCAAAAGGGGGAAGCAGTCGAAATGCGCGAATTTACGATACAAGACATCAAAATCCCATACGATAGAATCCAGCTTCTATCTGGCTTTCGGCCCTGGCCGGACCATATCCCTCGCATGTCATCTTATATTTATGTGCCTTAAATGTTCCAACCTGAGTTCCTGATCCCCTGGGTGGTGCTGAAAAGCCGAGGTATTCAACAGTGCCGCCAAAAGACTGTGTTGAACTTAATCGAACCACCTCTAAGGGGTCATTCTCATCCGGAAAATTTAGCCCTTCTCCCAGTGTCATATTATCAGGGCCATATAGTTCAGGGGTCTTTTCTACATACCCTCTTGCCGCTTCGGCTGCATAAAGGGCCATTTTATAGGACTTTTCATTGCCGGATATTTTCAACTCCACGTTGGTGGTACTCATGGCAGCTATCCCGATTATGGTAAGGAGCGCCAGGATAAGGATGGCAACCACCATAACCGATCCATCCTCATTCTTTCCGCGCCTAATAAATGTGCTCATAATTTTCCCTGCTTTTCAGGTGCCTGGTATAATGTTTCGTAAGTTCTCAATACCCAGACTGTATTAGAAAATCCCCCCTGGCCCAGACCTGACCTTGATACTTTGCGAGAGTAACCGATCGAATATAACTGCTTGTTAGGGTACGGCATATGTCCGCCAAGTCGCGCCTCCCGATCCCGTCCCGGTCTCGGGACGGGGAGGGCAGGCCTCAATCCCCCTTTGCAAAAGGGGGAAGCAGTCGGAATGCCCATACTTATTGAGATGCTATAATGTTTCGTATGGAAACGTGCTTTTGGATCCCATGATCTGTCCATGTCACAATGACATTGACGGTCTTTGTGTTATTTGCCTCTACATCGACCGCAATGTTCCAGGACACGGTGTATTTCCCCCTGGTCACCTGGTGATCTGAGGTATTTACTGTAGTATCTTCCAATCCAAAATTTCCGCCATCGTCATCAACGCCATCTCCATTAACATCCTTATCAGTCCCATCCCCATCCGTATCCACCAATTCGGAGTGATTATAGGGCAAGACCATCAGTTTCTCCACTTGGTCGCTCGCCCAGGAAGTACCTTCTGTAATTCCGTAGGCTGAGGCATTCCCTCTTATCGCGGACACCTGCATGGAAGCGACGGCCAAAAGACCAATTGTCAAGATCGATATCGCAACGATCACCTCAAGGAGGGTGAACCCTTTTTCGTTTTGTCCTTTTTTTATTATAGCAGCGGAAAGATGTGTCATGTTCAGAAGCCTCTCCGGTCAAAAGGCGAGATTACGACAATTTACTTGAGCCGTTAGAAGTTTGCGGCGAAAGTTATCACCCGGCGCGATGAAAATTTGATCTCCCTGCTGGTTTGTGTAAACCGTTGTATTCTTGAATCCACGGTCTCTCCGGGCCGTCCTGGCTACCAGGGTGATCTGGACGGACCTTATCTCAGCAAGTGTTATGGTAGGATTTTCATCTTTATCCAAATACACTAAATTTAGAGCATCAATATTTTCGGCGACGGGCTGGTTATTTGTTGAAGGTTTTTTCCTCCCGAGCTTTTGTATACCACCTGAAGTGTAAAGGGAATATGTTAAATCTTCGTTTACATCATTAGTATCTCCATCACCAAAATTGGCTTCATCGGCCTCATCTATATTAGAATCACCATCATTATCCAAACCATCAGTCTCCCCGCCTGTAATATCCATCGTAATGCGAATAGAATTGGGGCTTGCTGTTCGAATTCCCGCCCCTGCGCTTCCTTTCGGGTCACACCCTGCCATCCGAATCTCTCTCTCCATGAAGTACATGGCCACCCTTAGATTTTGCTGCACAGCAACAACTTGCTCCTGGGCGATGTAGGATCTTTGCTGGGAAGAGTAGGCGGAATAGACGCCAGCCATGACGATACCTGCAACAGCCATGGCTATCAAAAGTTCCACTAAGGTGAAGCCTGGCGTATCATTTGAAGTGGCTATCATGTCATTTCCCCACGTTTCGGTAGTCCGCTAGGAGGCTATCCGAGAATGGCTATTTTCCCTCCCGCTACCAGCGGGACGTCAGGCTCAAATTATAATCCTCGAAATACTCAACGTATGGATGCCTGTTCCGCTGTATTTAAGCGGGGTGGTTAAAATTTTCGCCTTCCTTGATCTTGGAAAAAATATCTCATTCTCAGACAGCCTCCTAGTCAATGCGAATATTACCGGCCGATGATACAACAACACTGGTTGTTCTATTATTCGTATTTTTGAGAAAAACGGTTCCCATTCCCAGGCCGCTTATATTATTTACTGGAAAACCTTTGGATTGAAAGGCGATAGATGGAAGCCCGTCATCGTTATTCATAAAAGTTAACCCGTCGCCTCCTCCTTGGGATAAGTCATACCTTGTGCTCCCATAATCGGTCCAACATTTACGGGTAACTACTTCTTCCCCTGCATCATATTCTAAATCATTATCTGAATCGACGTAAACCACATAATCATAAATTCGAGCTCCTATCGCCTGATTGAAGGTTATGGCACA
This sequence comes from Desulfobacterales bacterium, assembly GCA_022013615.1. Next base: position 4,993 of record JAKLQB010000659.1, read on the forward strand.
ATTCGTGTTCCTTTTAACGGCTGTTAACTTAGCCAGCTGAAAATTGGAAACCATATCGCGAGCAGCCGCCTTCAGCCTGTAATTTGGCAACCAAGCAGAAAACCCCGGGACTGCCACCGCTGCCAAAATGGCCAAAACGACAATTGTCATAAGGACCTCAATCAAGGTAAATCCTGACAAAAGTTTCTCCCGAACCTTGGCTCTCTTATCACCCTTTTTACGCCCATCCTGACGCTTTCTATTTTCAGCCATGTCCTTTGATTATTTCTTTTTTCCGATCCAAAACACCAAAAATCCATCTTTTCGAGTCCCAGGAAAGCAATCTGGTAATGGGTCAGTCAATTATGGAGGCCCCTGTTAATTCACTATATAGGATTTTAGTCTTATCAATCAATGTTTTTTTAACCCTGTCCTCGCTTAAGTTTTCCATAAAAGAGGCCGATATAGGAGTTATGGCTGCACACTTTATCAAACCCTGAGACAGATTGGCAGTTATAGAACACATTTAAAGAGAGAATGGAGTTTATCAATGAAAAAGAAACCTTTTGAAAGATGTGCAAAAACAGCGCTCTTCATATTAGCCTTTGTTCTGATTGCGCCACAGATAAGTATTGCTGATGACGCAGCACGCTACTATGACAAAGGCACCAACTTTTTAAGGGATGGCAAATTAAATGAGGCAATAGCCGCCCTATCAACGGCCGTAGCTTTAAGGCCTGGTTATGCAATAGCTTATAATAACAGGGGTCTTGCGTACTATAAACAGGATAAATATGTTAAAGCAGCAGGAGACTTCCGAAGGGCAATCCAGTTCAACCCAAATGATGAAATGGCGTACAACAATGTGGCAATCGTTTTTTGCAAGCAGGGAGAC
>JAKLQB010000660.1 GCA_022013615.1 Desulfobacterales bacterium
GAGACCCTCAGAAGGGCCTTTCGTATCGCCACCACCGGCCGCCAAAGTGGTGGGTTTGTTCGGGGATGGCTCTTTGGGAATGTCTGCCGGCGAACTGGAGACCCTGGTCAGGCTGAACGTCCCGGCAGTGCTGATCCATTTCAACAACGGTACTTTCGGTTGGATTAAGGCCCTCCAGGCCATTCACTCGGCCAGCCGTTTTATGTCGGTGGATTTTACGGCTGGCGACATGTCGGCTGTGGCAAAAGCTTTTGGGATAGAGAGCTATCGCGTCACCACTCCTGATGAACTGGAGAACGCACTGGATACAGCCTTCAGCCATGACGGGCCTGTATTTCTGGATATAGTATCAGAATCCGAGGCGACAGAGCTGCCGCCGGTATATTCCTGGCAGCAGGCGACGGAGACGCTATCTCCGGCGGACAAGAAACTGGCAAAACACCAATAGCGCTATTTCGGCTCGTAGAAGTCGTTAGGTTCCCTGCTTTACAGAGCGGGGGTATATTACATAAACCCTATAAAGTTAAGGAGGCTAAAAATGAAGACAGGAACGAAGATTAGACTAATTCTGGCATTGGCTACTGCATCCTTGCTGCTCATTTCCTTTTCAGTTTCAGCAGTAGGTAAAGATGAACTTAAGATTGCAACATGGGAAGACATAAATACCATGGATCCTGGTTGGTTGACCAGCGTCGAGCGAGAGCTGACCATTATGAACTGCCTGTACAATGGATTGGTAAAGTACAAAGAGGGAAGCTGGGAGATTGTTCCCGATCTGGCTGAATCCTGGAAGATGTCCCCGGACGGCAAAGAGGTTACCTTTCACCTGCGCAAAGGGGTCAAGTTCCAAAAGGGCTACGGTGAGATGACGGCCGAAGACGTCAAGTTTTCCTTTGAGCGGATTATCGACCCCGCAGCCAAATCTCCTGAAAAGGGCAACTGGGCCCAGTTGGACCATGTCATAGTCATCGATAAATACACGCTCAAATTGGTTCTCAAAGGCCCCATGGCCCAGCTGTTCACCTCAACCCTTCCCCTGAATGCCGGTATGATTGTCTGCAAAAAAGCGGTTGAGGAGATGGGCCAAAAGAAGTTCGGTTTCGATCCCATCGGCACAGGCCCCTATGAATTGGCCAAATGGGAGCCTAAAAAGTCTGTCAAACTGGTCGCTTTCAAGAACTACTGGGGAAAAAAGCCAAAAGTCAAACAGCTAACTTTTATGCCTATTGTAGAGGACGCTACCTGTGAAATCGCTCTTAAGACCGGTGAGATCGACATCGGCCGGGTTTCGCTGGATAACCTAAAGGCCTTCGAAAAGGACCCCAAGCTGAACGTCTACACTAAGCCGGGTCTGAAGTACTGGTGGCTGGGATTCACGGTCAACAAGCCGCCCTTTGATGATCTCAAGCTGCGGCAGGCCGTTCGCTATGCCGTTGATGTGGATAAAATTCTCATTGCCGCCTTTTATGGCTCTGCGACCCGGGCCAAAAACATACTGCCGCCCGGCATGCTCGGATACTGGAAGGACGCCCCTGTATACAAGGTTGATTTGGAGAAGGCCAAACAGCTTCTCAAAGAAGGGGGCAAACCCAACGGGTTCAAATCCGACCTGTTGGTCTGGACCGACGATAAAGCCAAAGTCGCGGCCGAAGTGATTAAAGCGGATCTGGCCAAGATCGGGGTCGATGTAGATATCCAGGTCAAGGAGGTCGGCGCGTTCAACGAGGCGACAAACAAGGGTGAATCCAACATGTATATACAATTCTTCGCCACCACCATTGATCCCGGATACGCTATGAGTTGGTTTGAGACCGGTAATACCTGGAATCCCAGTCAGTGGAGCAACAAGACATACGATGAGCTTTTGAAAAAAGGCATGGCCGAATCCGATTTTGAAAAACGGGCACAAATCTATATCGACGCACAAAAAGAGATCGATAAGGATTGCTGGGCCGTATGGATTACCCATGGGGTGCAAGTCATAGTGGCTCAAAAGAAAGTTGACATCAATGAGCTTTATCCCAACGGCCTCCTGGCGCCCTGGTCGATGGGTTTCAAGTAAGTGTATTTGGCAGACACGGCACCCTTGTCTGATGGGACGTCTGTTCAGTAGGCCAACAGTCAGGGGAAAGAGGCAATAGAGTAATGTTGAAATACACCATTAAAAGAACGCTCTGGATGATTCCAACCTTACTCGGTGTATTGATTATTTTGTTCAGTTTGACCTACCTGATGCCCGGGGATCCGGCCTCTGCCATGCTCGGCCCCCGGGCGACACCTGAGCTGGTAGCCGAGCTTAACCAGAGGCTGCATCTCGATAAAGCGATGCCGGTGAGATTGGGCTATTATTTGCTTGGCGTAGTCAAAGGGGATTTGGGTACCTCCGTCTGGTCCGGCCACAAAGTCAGCTCGCTGATCGCGCAGGCCTTGCCTCACACCGTTCTGCTGGCCATAACCAGTCTGGGTATCGCCGCCTTTATCGGTATTCTATTGGGAGCGTTTTCCGCCCTTCGACGGGATAGCCCCATCGGGGGCGCCGTGACCATCATCTCCCTTCTGGGTGTGGCTGTGCCCGATTTTGTGGCTGCGCTACTTCTTATGCTCCTTTTTTGTGTTCAAATTCCCCTGCTTCCTGCTTTGGGTGCCGGCACTGCAGGTGATCCGGTAAGTGTTGCGGTGCATCTGATTCTTCCGGCCACGGCCTTGGGCATCGGATGGGTCGGCTATCTGTCCCGGCTCATGCGCGAATCCATGCTGGATGTTTTGGATTCCGACTATATTCGGACTGCCCGCGCTTTTGCCGTTCCCAGGGATATCATCACTTATCGTTACGCTTTAAAAAATGCGGTGATTCCTTGCATAACGGTCATCGGTCTTGGGGTGGGCAAACTCCTGGGAGGAGCGGTCTTTGTGGAGATC
>JAKLQB010000661.1 GCA_022013615.1 Desulfobacterales bacterium
AGGTCGATGAAAAGATTGAATCGATGAAGGAACCCATTCCTGAGCCTGTAACGGAGCCTACCGGCTTTGATGTAATAAACAATCTGGCAAAGTCCATGGCAGAAAAGATTGCTGCTTCAGGGGAAAGAACTATTGCTGTCGTTGATTTTGTTGATCCTCAGGGGAATGTTACGGAACTCGGAAGGTTCCTTGCAGAGGAATTTTCCGCAGCGTTCGTTAATGCTGATAAAGGCTTTGAAGTCGTAGACAGGTTCCATCTAAAAAGTATTCTCAATGAGCATAAGCTCTCGGCCAGCGGACTTATAGACCCAACGACAGCCAGAGAATTGGGGAAAGTGGCAGGCGTTGGTGTCATCGTCACCGGTACTGTCACCCCTTTTGGCGAAAGAGTAAAGATATCTGCAAAGGCTTTGGCTACAGAAACTGCTAAGGTGATATGTGCACCCAGGGGAAGCATCCCCAAGACCATGGCTATAAAAGAGCTCTTGAGTAAAGGGATAGAAACTGAACCGTAACCTAAGTTAACCAGCGTGACAATGACTTAAGGTCGATACGCTAAGGACTGAACAAAAGCCCTATTTCTCAAAAATGTTCCATCAAAGGTAAAGAGACTCGGTTTACTTAAGGGCTGCTTACAGCTCCTAAATCCAGCTTAGGTAGTACTTAATGTTCATGAGGACAATCAATTACGGCACACTTTCGCTAAGCATTGATCGGGGAATAAGAGGGCTCCATCCTTCGAATAGACTTGAAAGGATAGAACCTTTTAGGCTAGCTAGCCTTTAGCAAAACCTTTGTGGGCGCTCAATTAAAGAAAAGATTGGTAGAAACTAAGGATAGGAGGCAAGATAATGGCGAAGATAAAAGTAAAATGCTCAAAGTGCAATAAGGAATTTTTCATGGAGGAATGGGAAAGAAAAACGTGCCCAAAATGTGGAACTGTAGCAGTAGGACCTAAAGCTAAATAGTAGAAGGTAAAGAGAACCAAACGATTGGAGCGATATTCTCATTGTAGAGTTGCCCTTTTCTGGGTAAGGCTGCAGGCTAGCCAATCCTTCTTCTTGAGCACCATTTTCGATAAGGGAAGCATATCTCTAATGAACAAGCAGCGGAAAACAACCAACAAGTCAAAAGCTAAAATCTAACAGCCTTAGACAATTAAGAGCCGATTCGGCAGTAGTAAGGGAGGTAGACTTATGACTGAAACTGAAGAAATTAAATGTTCAAGGTGTAAACATAAGCTTCCTAAGAGTGTTTGTGGCTCCTCGCAAAGTCCATTCTATAATCAGCATATTGGACCAAACAGTTCGTGTGACTTTTTCTTAGAAAACCTAGCCCAGGATCATTTTACTAATGGTTTAAAAAAAATTTTGAAGGATCATACAGATGCGGCAATAAAAGAGTTAGAAGCTGCTATTGAAATGGGATTACCGCATGATGACGAAATGTCGGCCAGGTTTTGCCTGGGAGAATGCTATTTTGTGATTTCAAATGAAGAACAAGAGCTTGAGAAAATGATTGATACAAGAGAATTTTCAGAATCCATTAATCAGATGGAAAAGGCAATCTTGATGGATGCCGAGGGCGGATATGGCTATTTTTTGGACCACATTAATAGATCTCGACTTCAGAAATTAGATTTTGGTTATTGTATGATTGGCAGTTCAATCCTAAAAAAGGAAAATAGCAGCGCTGCCATAAGTTTCTACAAAAACAAATTGCGGATATTTGAATATTTGGATAGCACTCCAGCGTTATATTCATTTCTTAACATGGGCACTATTTATGCTGAGGAGGCGGATAAAGAAAATGCGAGGGAATGCTTTAAAACAATATTAGAGGCTGAACCAGTCGATCGTGTTGATGAAACAGGGGAAGAAGCCAAAACGAGGAAAATGGCTGAAGACAACTTAAAATTACTCCAATCAAGAGACGAAAAAGGAAAAAGCTTCCAAGGTTCCAAGAAGGTTATTATTGTCTTGGGTGCCTTATCAGCAATGGGCCTTATTTTTTTAGCAAGCGGTGAAATTGGTACTGGTCTCGTTAACTTCCTTTTTTGGGGAGCAATTGCCTTTATTTACTGGAAAAGAAAATGTCGATGACTTAAAGCAGGTTTGAGCTGTCATTTTGCATTACAATCAAAACTAGGGTGACACTCTAAAGCGGACCCGAAGTTACCTTACCTTAAACGGCCAGACTGAAAAGCTCCAGAGGGAGAGTTGAATAAAAGGCAGAGAGAAAGCAAAAAGAGGCTGAGAGATTACGGGCCAAAAAAGCAACAAAGCAGCATGAGGCCTATCTCAACCGCTATCTCGTGACCCGTTCTTTCTTCAACCAGCCTAATTAATTTCATTAAACCACCAGCTCCGCTGGTGCGACCCTAATAGGCTTTGCCGGTCAGGCGAAAGACATGGGTGTCAGGCCTACACACTTGACACCCATGCCTTACTAACCAAATCTCCGAACCACGCCTTTCACCCGATAAACGGGTGAAGGGTTATGCAGTCCATTAAAATATGTGAACGGAACAAACATGTACAAGCTTCACAAAACCATTCGAAGCTACTTCTCTAAAGCGGAACTTTATACGATACTCGCAAAAGGTATGTGTCGTTTATTGAGGCGAGAATTGGCTG
>JAKLQB010000662.1 GCA_022013615.1 Desulfobacterales bacterium
GCGACGGCATTCAACACACTTCCCGATGCAACACGTGTGGCCATCCCTTTCTTGTCTGCAGGAAAATCCGGAATATCACTGTCCCAGCCCTCTGGCAAATTCCCATTCATCCATAAATCCCATTCTCTGGCCAGGTCAGGGTTGGCTTCCTTATAGGAATTAAATTCTTCCTGCCACCGGGCCTCTATCGCCTGCCCCTTATCAACCGCCTGGCGAAAGTGAGTGGATGCCTCATCCGGGATTAAAAAAGGAGGCTCAGGGGGCCACCCCAGATTTTCTTTGGTCAAACGGATTTCCTCTGTACCCAGGGGTTCACCGTGCGCCACGGCTTTGTCCTGTTTGTTGGGACTGCCATAACCGATATGGGTCCGCACAGCGATGAACGAAGGTCGCCCGGTCTCCTTTTGGGCTTCAGTAATGGCAGTTTCTATTGCTTCCAGGTCGTTTCCATCATCTACCTTCTGCACATGCCAGCCATAAGCCTCAAAGCGTGCTGTCCTGCTTTCAGTAAACGCAATGTCTGTGCTCCCTTCAATGGAGATGTGGTTGTCGTCGTAAAGATAAATCAGTTTTCCGAGCCCCAAATGCCCAGCCAGAGAGGCGGCCTCGTGAGAAATGCCCTCCATTAGATCACCGTCTCCCACAATTACGTATGTGTAGTGGTCAACAATCACATGCCCTGGTTGATTGAAGTGGGCCGCGAGGTAACGTTCTGCAATGGCCATCCCGACCCCGTTGGCAAATCCCTGGCCCAGGGGTCCGGTAGTGGTCTCCACGCCAGGGGCAACACCGTATTCCGGATGACCTGGCGTCTTGCTTCCCCACTGGCGAAAATTCATAAGTTCCTCCAGGGGCAGATCATATCCGGTCAAATGAAGCAGGCTATAAAGGAGCATGGAACCATGGCCGGCAGAGAGCACAAACCGGTCCCTGTCATACCATTGTGGATGCAAGGGATTGTGACGTAAAAAGCGGGTCCACAAAACATAAGCCATGCCAGCAGCACCCATGGGCATTCCAGGATGCCCTGAATTTGCCTTTTCCACACCATCTGCTGAAAGCATCCTGATCGTATTTACACATAAATTATCAAGTTTCGTCATCATTTTTTCTAAAAGCTCCTTTCTTCTTTCCCCTGATGTTCAATTCCTGATTTCTTCCACAGGCCCGAGGGTATTATCTGCGTCTGAAGGGATATCCTGCCCTATCCATTGTATATATGAACACTATTTAGCAACTTTTTGCTGAGGTATCAATGGGCAAAATCGAAATAGTCTTTCTTTTTACCACTGCCCCCTTTCATCAACATTACTTCTCTTGCGGCTGTTTCCTCATTTGCTCGTTTAAAAACTGTTGGAGGCTGGCCAATGATTTAGCGTTTGAGGAACCTTCGATGGCCTTGACGGCAATATCCTGAACCTTTTGATATGCTTTTTCCATCTGCAGTGAGAGTTTGGCAATCTGTTCACCCTGTTCTTTTACAGTTTTTTCAGAAGAATCAATCCGGGTGTTCAGAACGTTCCGTTCACCATCAAATTCCTTTCGTAGCAATTCCTCCCGGCTTCCTGCTTCTCCTTTAAGCCTTTCTGTTATCTCTTTGACTGCTTTGTTGACAACTACTTCCATTTCTTTGGGAAACGTGTTAACCCTGTTCCGTAACTCGGTCAATTCTTGCTCCCTTTCTGCAACTGCTTTTTCTCTTTCCACCAGGTCTCTTTCCATCTGCTCCTTCTTGAACTCAATTTCTCTTTCAAGCTTTGCCTTTGCGTCTTCAAATCCTTCTTTTGCCAATTGTTGTTCCCGGTCAAAGGCATACGTGAACTCTTCCTTCTCCCTCTTGCGCCTTTTCTGTTCCTCTGTATCTTGTTCATTGACCAGCGTTTCATGGTCTTTTTTCTCTTTATACCAGCCCATGCGAATCGTCTCGATTTCTTTCTTCAATTCTTCGCTTCTAATTGCCATCTCAGATTCGAACTCCAGCCGCTTCTGGTTCTGCGATTCAATCAGTGCAGCGAATGTGGCTGCCGATCTCTCTATTTCGTATACTTCTTCAAGTTCCTTCTCCTTGAACTCAATGGCTTTCTGTATGCCTTTGAATTTGTTCACCTCTTCATCGAGTTTATCCGAAATCTGAGTTAGCATTTTGCCTATTTCCACCTTCAGATTACCAATCCCTTTTACAACCCCTTCAGAAGAGAGAGAATCTGCAACTTGCACAACCTCCTTCTTTTTCTTCTCTTCCAGTTTCTTTTCCGGTTTCAGTTCAACTTCGTTTTTCTCTTGAAGTTCTTTTAAAACCCTATCGTAGGCCTTCAACATCTCCTGTTTCGTATTTGTCATTGAAATCTTCTTAATTGGTAATTCTTTCTCTGCCATGATTTCCTCCTCTCTTTTCTGTTCAATTATTCAAACTACACCTGCTGATTAGTCTCGAATGTTTAGGCATGCTCTGTCATATTTAACTAAAGTGCCTAAAGTTATATGACGGAAATAATTAGTTTTTACGCTTTTCTCGTGGAGGTGCCGCATATATAGTGACGCGGACTGAGTCTCCAACTATTTCAACCTTTGGTTTTTTCCCGGAAACCTTCTCACATTCTCTCACCATGGTCAGGAATCCTTCACCACGCCCTTCCATATAAGCCCGGTCTGTCACTGGACTAATATACTCTCTCAAGAAACCGGCAAGCATCTGGTTCCGCCTTACCGGCTGACACCCTGCAAAAAGGTCTTCAACTGACAGTGTGTTGTGAAGTTTTCCTGGACTGCTGACTTGAATGCGATCCGGAAATAGAAAAATTCGAACTTGTCCAGGTATAGTATAATCCCGGTGAACAAGAGCATTGACCACTGCTTCCTGGAGGGCTCGAAGTGAATAGGCAGGTTGATCTTTACGGCCTATCCCGTCTTTTATTGCTGCAGTAGGGAGATAGGGGGAAGCCCGAAAATAATCCAGGGACTGTTCAATCTGCTCAACTATTGTGCCACGAAATACCTTTGCATCGATTTGCTGGTTAGCATCCGGAACTTTACCCTCGTAACAGGCCAGGTCAATATAGGCCCCCGGAATAAATTGATCTGGTGAGGATGAGAATAGAAGCAGCCCCAGGCCGCTGGGATGAATTTCGCCGCCTTCATCTACCATTACAAGTTTGAGATTTTGTAAAAGGTGCTCATAAGCTATCTTTGTCTCATCAAGAGGGCCCCCATATCTTCGTTCGTAGTAATCCGATATCCGGGTTCTTTCAATCAATTCAGCTTTTGCACGAAAGACAGGCCGTTCTTCGAATGATATCATCATTCCGCGCCGCTCAAAAATTCGGGCCTGTTGTTCCAATGTCATTTCAGCACAGCGATCCGACAGCCTGTGGTAGGGACGACGACCCTTGGGGGCATGGACGTTATAACAAGCTTTGCGCACCTCGACCTTTAGGCAAAGCTGTTCTGCCCCTGCTGAATCCGGCAATAATACACGGTCAAATAGCAAGAGATGACCCAAAGGAGGTTCGATATTGTTCTGGGCGACATTCAGGATGAACTCCTGTAAATAAGTTGTCTTGTCTTGCGAGAGCCCAACCCGCTCACCATCATCCCGCACCCCAAATACAATAACTCCACCTTCTGCATTGGCGAAACAGGAAAGGTCCTTGCCAAGTTCAGAGGTGGCCTTTCCCTCACCACGGGCGAACCTTATTTCATTCCCTTTGAAGATGATTTCTTTAAATTCAATAAAAGAATCCTCCCCCGCAAGGATTTCTCGTAATAGCTCATCCTGTGTATCGTACATAAATCCTCCTTACAGCACTTAATACCTCTTTTTAAAACGCTTAAATATATCGGCTTCACGCTGAAGGGCCTCGATTACTCTAGGATTCTTAGGCCCACAGATCCTCATACATTCACGGAAAAGCCTCCGTGCAAATGGCATCATCACCTGGAACTCCTGATATGTAATGGCCCGGTCTTTCCTCAGCACATTCATGGCCAGAGCAACAGATCTCCATGAACTCTTGCCATAAACTTCTACTGCCATCTTTACTGCCTCAGGTTTACAAAGCGGAAGGAATCCCCTTTCAGGTAAGGTCACATAAAGCATTCTCGAGATCAATCTTGCCAGGATGTCTCCGGAAAAATGCCCCACGCATTTACCATTTTGAGTGCACAGTCCTTCCGGCCCGTGATCAGTCAACATCTCACGCTTCAAATTTATTGCACACCGGTAATACATCCACACGATCCAACGCGTAAAAGCCACCACAGCGCCTTCCTTTGTGGGCCACTTGGGATAAGGTCTGGAA
>JAKLQB010000663.1 GCA_022013615.1 Desulfobacterales bacterium
AGGGATCACCGTCATAATCTAAAAAAGGTGCTATGGCAGCGACTCTTTTGTCAATCCGGCGTTTAAACATTATCCTGCTCTCCGGATTCAGATAATTTGTGAAAAGTATCTGGGGATCAAAAAATTCGAAGGCAAATAAAACTCTCCTCACAAAGGAGTTTATAGGGACGCCTCCTTTTCCCTGGTAGATGGCATACACATTCTTGTTTCCCTTGGGGTAATCAAATTCCTTGGTTTTTGTCTTTACCAGGACATACTGTTCTGTTTTTTCTCCATAATAAATCTCCGGCTGCTCTACCTTCAGATCCACCTCAGAGACTGGAGGCACGTCTTTGATGAAGAGGCGTGGAAGCCCCTCTCTGGTTACTTCATTGACCGGGCTTGCGGCCAATCCATAGCCATGGGTATAAATCAGGTGTCTATTGACCCAGGTATTTGCCTGGGGAGGCAGTTTACTGATAACCAATTCCCGGGCCGCCAGCATAAGCTGTCGATACTCGTTATTGATCAAATAACGATCTACGTCCACATTGTTAAAATCATAGTAGAGACGAATAGCCTGAATCTGCTTGTAAGTCTGAAGCAGGGGGCGTTCATCCCAAATCCTGATATTTTGTACAGTCACATCATGCTTCTCGATATCTTCCACGCTGAGTGTATCGCTGACGTCAAAATCGACTTCTTTTACGTTGTGCAGATTATAGGCCTTACGTGTAAATTCAATATTATGGGCAATGTAAGGTGATTCCTTTTCTAATTCATTGGGTTTAACCACGAATTTTTGTATCAGAGTGGGTAAGCCGGTGCCAAGCAACAACACGGCCCCTAACCAGATCCCGCCACTTAACAAGATCAGTTTTTTTCTGGATCTAAAAACGTCAATGAAAAGAATCACAGCCAGGCCCAACGAGAGGATTATCAAGAACCTGTAGGCCCATACTTTAAAATGGACATCAGTATAGCTGGCACCAAAAGCAGGTCCCTGGGTGGAATACAAAAGCCCGTATATTTTCAGATAAAAACCCCAGGCCACTAACAAAACAATAATTCCTAAAAGGAAAACAAGGTGTTTTTTGGCTTTCTCTGAAATGGTAATCTTAGGTAGGGAGGGTGGCGCACCTTCTGCCGGGGAAAGGTCACCAATTATCTGAAGCGCACCGCCTTTCAGATACCACGCGATTGTTATAAGACCCGCTAAAACAACAAAGACCATTAACCCTTCTCGGACCAGGATATAAAGGGGGAGAGAGAATACATAAAAACCGATGTCCTTATTAAAAATAGGGTCTACGCTTCCAAAGGGTTTCTGGTACAAATAGCGCAGGACCATATCCCAATGATCTGAGCCCTTTGATGCAATAACAAAGCTAAGGATTAGGATAACGGCCAGAAGAATAGTATTCAGGGCCCTGCCTGAAAGACCAATCTGGGAAAAATAACCGCCCGCATCTCCGAGATTCATTCCACGCCCATCGTCGGGGTGCAAACGTGTGGCAACGTATATGTTAATGATTATAATAATCATCAAGGGCAGCCACACCACAAATCCAAAGCCAAATTGGCTCAAAAGCATAGTCCAAAAAACCGGCGAAAAATCAAGGTTATCGAACCACAGCCAATCAGGATAGATGGAAATACCTGCCCAGAGGAAAAGGGCAATCAAAATTCCGAATCCGATAAGTATTTTTTTCTTCATAACTGGTCTCCGCTGATGTAAAAGTCAAATTTCAGGTAAGTGGGCATAAACGCTATAGATATTTCCAATCGTCCAATACGATTGGCTTTAGCGGGTGATAATAGGATTTATAAATATTTAGCGCAAGTGGTTTTATTGAAATGCGGCAATTCTTATAACCCTTAGGCCTTTTTAATGCAGGGCCGTGGGGTCTCTTTTTAAAGGACGCGATCCCGCTGATAAGCGGGACAACGGAGACTCTCCTTTGGGGCTGTCCTATAACGAATTTCAAGGCTACGCTGCCGTTCAATAGAATGAAGCAGTTTTTTGCGGCCTTTAAAAAGAGACCCCGCGGTCCTGCCAGATGGAGGCCATAATTAGAATTGTTGTCGGCCAGAAATCACACTTGACAATAAGCGGTTGTTGGCTTAACAATTAGTTTTTTTATTAGCTGCTCCCCCTGTGAAAAATACTTGCACATACTATTGAGTTTTAGAACATACCCACGGCTAACCCGCTAACCTTTATAAAAGAGGAGAGGAGACTTCTTATGACATTTCAAAAAGGAAAGGCATCCCCGGAATTTGAAAAAGCGCTCGGGATCGGTCGTCCACCAAATATTACCCAATTATTCCCTAATTCCAGGGCCCTGATTGTGAGTGGCAAGGTGATAGACAGGGCCATGATCGAGAAAGGGAAGGCCATGACCATAGCGGCCAACGGGCGAAATCATTTTGTGATTCGTGGAGCTCTCAGGGCGGCACAGCGGGCAAATGCGGCCATAATCATTGAAATTGCCAAATCCGAGGGGGGCGCAAGTGCTTATTGCGGGGTTAGTTTATGGAACATGGCACGGCAGGTGGATGCGGTTTGCAATGAACTGGGAATCACCGTGCCTGTAGCCATACATGCGGATCATTACGGCATCAAGGGCGATAAGGATGTGGAAACTGCCAGGACCGAAATCCCATCC
>JAKLQB010000664.1 GCA_022013615.1 Desulfobacterales bacterium
CCATGCATGCATCTAAGAAATGGCCTGTTATCAATAAGTGACCATAGTAGAACTCCGTTAAAACCATCCGGCAGGGAAAGTTCCCCTATCTTTATACCAACATTGTAATGAATAATTGCTTTGGCTACCGACGGATAATTTCGGTAGGGTTTAACTCGAGTTAATCTATAAAGATAAACATACATAAAACTAGAAAGAAAGTAGGGAAATATGTCTTTAGACAATGAAAAGCTATTAGAAATCTACCGCAAGATGCTTTTGGTTCGGACTATTGAGGAGACCCATAACCGGCTTCTGAAAGAAGGGAGAATACAGGTCAATTCCCATTTGGGGACGGGGCAGGAGGCCGTATCCGTTGGAGTGACTGGCCCCTTGAGGCAGGACGATATCTTATTTGGAACCCATAGGGGTGTTGGTGAATATATTGGCAAAGGAATGAGTCCAAAAGATATTTGGCTGGAATATCTGGGCAAGAAGACAGGTCCTTGCAAAGGCAAGGGGACACAACACTTGGCCGATCGTAAAAACAACATCCCCGGTTTAGTCGCGTGCCTGGGATCGAATTTTTCCATGGCTGTGGGCACCGCCTTAGCGGCTAAGATGAGAGATATGGATCAGGTCACTTTATTCTTTGTCGGTGAAGGAACCTGTAACGAGGGTGATGCCAATCCCTCTATGTGCATGGCGGCTCTTTGGAACCTGCCGCTGGTCTTCGCGGTGTGTACGAACCAATTCTGCGAGATGGGCTATATGTGTGAGCATTTTCCCACTGAAGACGTGGCACCGAGAGCTGCGGGCTATGGAATTCCATATGAAATCGTGGATGGCCAGGATATCGAATCAACCTATGAGGCTGCGGAAAGAGCAGTGGAGCATGCCCGCAGCGAAAAGGGCCCTTACCTGTTGGAATACAAGACTTTCCGAATGGCCCCACATCATTCGGGAGATCCGGGCGGCTACGTTAAGCAGGAAGATTTGGATGAATGGGGAAAGCGGGATCCCATAGACCTGTGTCAGCAAAAGATTTTCGATCGCAAGATTTTGTCACCTGAAGAGGATCAGAAACTCAGCGATGCGGTCCAGACTGAGGTCTCTCAGGTATTGGCAGAGGCCTTTGCGGCACCGGATCCGAATCTTCCTGCTTAAC
>JAKLQB010000665.1 GCA_022013615.1 Desulfobacterales bacterium
ATTCGACAAAAGTTCTGTTGCGCACTGTTTAGTGAACTCATGAGGCTTGTTGGACAGGATCGCCATCTTCAACCCGCGATCATTTAGTACGTCCAACATTTCAGGGATGCCTTCATAAGGTTTTGTCTTAACATTCCAGTTCCTACCGTAATCTTCAAGGAACTCTGTTAGACAGGCACGAATGACGTCATCATTGCGCTTCTCTTCGGGCAAGGCTCGGTTAATAAGCATAGCCGCCCCGTCGCCGACGAAATACCGGTAAACATTCAACTCGTGTGTGGGAAAGCCCTTCCCTGCCAGGACACGGTTCACAGCGTTACCTATATCTTTTAGCGTGTCAAGCAAGGTCCCGTCAAGATCGAATAGAACTGCTTTAAATGGCATGAATGTACCTTCTATATCCATTAACTTAATCTGAAAAATATTTTATCAATTGATCAACATGAATAATACCGTCAAATTCAAGTTTTTCATCCGCCTGCTTTAGTGTGCCTTTTTCCCCATCAGGGTCACCCAGACAGGTGACCACAATATCTGCTTCACTTAAGTCTTCATTTTCCGTATAGATATTTGTGGTTGCAACGACATGCATTCCAGCTTCTTTTGCGGCCAAAAGCCCGTTTCTTGAATCCTCAATCACTACACACTCTTCTGGTTTGAGCCCGGTTTTTTCAAGCGCAAGGAGGTAAATTTCCGGATCCGGCTTTTTCCTGCTGACTACATCCCCGGCGAGAACAAATTCAAATTTTATGTCTTGAAGCATTCCCCTGGCAATTGCGTTGGCTGATCTTTCGTTAGCTGTAGTACAAATACCAACCATAAGCCTTCCATCCATTGCCTCCTTCATTAGCCTTTTAACACCGGCCCTTAATGGAAGCTTGCCACTTTCTATAAGTCCAATAAAAATTTCTGTTTTCTTCTTGTGAAGTTTCTTTATTAGTTCATCTTCTTCATCCGGCTTCATGTCAGGATGAACGCCTTCGGCATGGAAGTAGTGTCTCATTCTTTCCTTTCCCCCGGAAATCTGAAGGAGTTCATGATATTTGTCTACATCCCACTCAAAATCATAACCAAATTCTTTAAAGGTCTCATTAAAGGCTACCCTGTGGCCATCCTTTTCCGTATCAATTACAACACCATCCTGATCAAAAAAAATCGCCTTTATTTCTGACATCTTTGATACCTCCTAACCCGGATAAACCGGAAAAGTGCCTAAAGTGAACTAAAGTGCCTAAAGTGAGCTAAAGTTAAAGAACTTCGTAATCTATATTCTTAAAAAAATTGAGTCCATCGTTGATTAGAGTAACTGCCTTTTTTCACATCATGTAGGGTGGCTCCCGCCAATAGCGGGTTTATATGCCACCGCAACCCCGGTCGGGTATAAAACCAGACCCAAGCACAGGTGAGGTGTAAAACTCCACTCTACAATGCTTTTGTGCTACGTCCCTAACTCAGTTTTTACACTAATCCAAATTAATACCAAGAAGCGCTAATAGTACATAATCAAGAATTTTGATCAGCTCGCCTGTTTGTGCCCGCCTGTCTGCGTACTACGCACAGGCAGACACGCAAACAGATAACTCAGTTAAATCTTCTTCTGGAACTGTATACGATTTGAAAATGTCAGATACTACCTCCAACTTTAGGCACTTTAGTTCACTTTAGTCACTTTAGTTCACTTATGACCAAATAATTCCTTACGCCTTACCTTCATAGCCCAGTATATCGATCCAATAATAAACTCTATTTATGATAGCATCTCTAACGGCTATATCAATTTTGCCAGGGTTATATTCGTCCCTGTGAGATGAAATATAGTCGTGAGTGGCATCAATCAGCGCATGTTTTAAATCCGTTGATACATTGAATTTTGAACCCCCAAGAGATACCAGTTTTTTAGACACATCTGGCTGCAGACCTGTTCCACCATGAATCACAAGGGGGACCTTTGTTTCGTCCCCATTAATCAAGTCTGATATTTTTTTCAGCCTGTCAAAGTCGAGTTTTGGATTCTTTGTCTTATATACCCCGTGTGCGGTTCCAATTGCCGGCGCAAAAATGTCGACGCCCGTTTGATCAATAAACTCCAATGCCTGTTCCGGATCACACAAGGCAGCCTCATCCTCCGCAACTTTGACCTGGTCTTCAATACCGGAAACCGTGCCCAGCTCTCCTTCCACTGAAATGCCTCCAATACTGTGACAGTAATCGCACACTTCCTTGGTTTGTTTTATGTTTTCCTGAAAAACCTGTTTTGACGCGTCGATCATAATATTTGTATAACCTGCATCAGCACACTCTTTACAATATCCCACGTCAGTGCAATGATCCAGATGCAAACAAATGGGTATAGGTGCGGATTCTGCCAACGTCTTGTAGATAGCAGCAAGAACTCTGGGGCCCAAAAATTTTGATGGCGTCACAGATGTCTGGATTATGAGTGGGGCCTTCTTGTTTACTGCAGCCTCAACTACTGCTTCCATTTGGATTAGATTGGTAATATTAAAGGCGCCAACCGCATACTTCTCTTCCGTGGCTTTCAAAAGCATCTCTTTTGCATTTACTAATGACATTATGTCCTCCTTATATCATGTTTATCCTCTAATCAGGATTATAGCAGACTGTCAATCGGAGTATATTCGAGGTCAAAAGCATCCGCAACACCCTTATAGGTCACTTTGCCTTTGACAACGTTTGCGCCAAGCTTGATTTCAGGGTTCTCCCTCATGGCATTTTGCCATCCTTTGTTCGCTATCTCTACCGCATAAGGGAGGGTCGCATTGGTAAGGGCCATGGTGGATGTTTTGGGGACCGCCCCTGGCATATTGGCCACACAGTAGTGCACTACTCCCTCAACAACATAAGTCGGTTCAGAATGGGTGGTCGCTTTTGATGTCTCAAAGCATCCGCCCTGATCGATTGCGACGTCCACCAGCACCGCCCCCTTCTTCATGGTTTTCAGCATTTCCCGTGTAACAAGTTTGGGGGCCTTTGCCCCGGGGATAAGGACAGCACCAACCACCACGTCGGCTTCCTTTACGAGTTTACGGACAGTTGCGGGACTCGCCATAATTAAAAAACAGTTGCTGGGCATAATATCGCTTAGATAACGCAAGCGATCTAAATCCATATCGAGAACATAAACTTTTGCGCCCAGGCCACAGGCCATCTTGGCGGCATGGGTACCAACCACTCCGCCACCGATAATGAGTACTGAGCCAGGATCTACCCCGGGCACACCACCTAATAAAATGCCATGACCGCCTTGAGCCATTTCCAGATATTTGGCACCTTGCTGGATTGCCATCCGGCCGGCCACTTCGCTCATAGGGGTAAGCAACGGTAGGGATCTATCCTGCTTTTGAATGGTCTCATAGGCAATGTTAACCGAGCCTCTTTTTATCAAAACTCGGGTAAGTTCTTCAGCCGCGGCCAGGTGAAGATAGGTGAAAACGATCTGATCCTCCCTGATGAGTTCATACTCGGATGGCAGGGGTTCTTTAACATGCATCACCATTTCTGCGCGGCTAAAAATTTCTGATGGTGTATCTACAATTTCACCACCGGCATTGACATAGGCTTTGTCATTAAACCCGCTGCCTAAGCCGGCATTCTTTTCCACCAGAACCGTATGCCCGTATTGCTTCATCACCTCCACCCCCGCAGGAGTCATGCAAACACGATTTTCTTCAGCCTTGATTTCTTTCAGTATTCCGATATCCATAAATTACTCCTTTCTGAAACTCGATTCACTTCAATGATAGTTAAAATTATTTTCCTGAATTCGATATCGCCCCAGTTCGATTTCGAATATATATTTGTCCCCTCTATAATATGAGTAAAGGACCTCTACTGGTATGCTATTTTGATCGAAGGTTACGCTTTCCATGAAAATACCTGCTGAGTTCTCAGGGA